>JAAOIF010000129.1 GCA_015163925.1 Candidatus Thioglobus sp. | reverse complement strand
AATATTATGATATAAATACAGCCCGTAGCTGATTTTGCCCAAGTGAATAGTCTGCTTTTTTGTAATTTGGCAGCATTTCTTGTAGCAATTTATAAAAATTTTTGCCGTGATTTTTATGCCGAATATGCGCCAGTTCATGGGCAATAATCGTGTCAATTATGCTCATCGGCGACATCATTAATAAATAATTTAGATTGATATTATTTTTAGCGCTGCACGAACCCCAGCGAGTTTTTTGCGCTTTAAAACGCACTTTATTAAATTTTAAATCATATTTTTGAGAGTAATATTCAAGCCTCGGCAGGGCGATTTTTGCAAACTCTTTTTTGTAAAACCAATGAAACGCTTGAGCCGGTTCGTATTGTGTATTGAGCTGAAAAAAATTGTCATAAAGTGTTAATGGATTGCCGATTTTTACTAATTTTAACGGATAATTTTCACCCAAAAATAAAAATAAATCACCGGCCTGATAATTGGATTTTGGCGTTATTTTTTGCTTGGTAAATTCCTGTTTTTTGCCAATCCAATTTTGCTTTTCAGAGATAAATTCCTCAATTTTTTTAACACTCAAACGCAGCGGCGCTCGGACTAATAATTGCGCATTTTTATCAATTTGCAAGGACAAAGTTTTGCGCTTGGAGCGAATTAATTTATACTCCATTTTTTAATCCAGCCAAATTCTGGCATTTTCAAACATCCGCATCCACGGGCTGTAATCGCCCCAGTCAGCTGGATAATGGGAATTTTGCACACTCCGAAAAACCCGCTCAGGGTGTGGCATCATCAAAGTTACTTGCCCAGAATTATTAGTAATTCCGGCGATTGCCTGTTCAGAACCGTTAGGATTATGCGGATAATTTTGGGTCGGATTGCCGTTGAAATCAACATATTGCAAAGCCATATTTTCAGCGGATTTGCCGGAAAAAACCGCCCGCCCCTCGCCGTGAGCTATGGCAATCGGCATAATTGAACCCTCCATTCCAGCTAAGAAAATAGAGTTGGATTTGGCGATTTTGACCGATGAAAAACGCGCCTCAAACTGTTCAGAAATATTAGTCTTAAAGCTTGGAAAATTTGCACTTCCGGGAATGATTTCACCGAGATTTGAGAGCATCTGGCAGCCATTACAAACCCCTAAGGCAAAGGCATCTGAGCGTTGAAAAAATGCTGCAAATTCGTCTTTTGCTTGTGAGTTAAATAAAATTGAATTCGCCCAGCCACGCCCAGCGCCAAGCACATCGCCGTAGGAAAATCCGCCGCAAGCCACCAAGCCTTTGAAGCTTTTTAGCGTGACTTTTCCGGATAAAATATCGCTCATATGCACATCTACCGCTTGGAAATTTGCCTGCGTGAAGGCGGCTGCCATTTCGATTTGCCCGTTAATTCCTTGCTCCCTGAGCACGGCGATTTTGGGTTTTACGCCTTTGAGAATTGGAGTGAGGGCGGATTTTTTATGATTAAATGAAATGTCAAATTTCAAGCCATCGCTGTCTGCGGATACGCCATCAAACTCAGCTGTGGCACACTCTGGGTTGTCTCTGAGCTTGGAGATTTCATACGAAGTTTTGCTCCACAGCTGTTGTAATTCGCTTCGTTTTTGGCTAAACTTGCCGATATTTATAGTGTCAGTTTTGTTGATTTTGGCGATAATTTTTACGCAATCTGCCAGCCCAGCACTCGCCAAAATCCTTGATACTTCAGCTTTATTCTCACTTTTCACTTGAATTATGCAGCCGAGTTCTTCGTTAAAAAGTGTGTCAATTTCATCGCTCAAAATCTCCAATCCGCAGTGTGAGGCGAATGCCATTTCCAATAAAGTGGTGATAGCGCCGCCATCGCTGCGGTCGTGGTAGGCGCAGATTTTGCCGGATTTATTCAACTTATTAATGGCAGAAAAAAAGTTTTTGAAGAGATTTGCATCGTCTAAATCTGGTGTAACAGAGCCGATTTGCCCATAAACTTGCGCCAAGCACGAGCCGCCCATGCGATTTTTTCCAAAGCCTAAATCAATGAGCCAGAGCTCGGATTTTTCAGACAAATTTAGCGCCGGAGTGATTTGCAATCTGGCATCTGGAGTTTTGGAAAAAGCGCTAATAATCAATGATAACGGGGCAGTAACCGATTTATTTTCGCCGCCCTCAGCCCAAGAAGATTTCATACTCATTGAGTCTTTGCCGACCGGAATTGTCAAGCCTAATTCGGGGCAAAGCTCCATTCCTACTGCCTTTACAGCCGCAAATAATTTGCCGTCCTCGCCCGAATGTCCGCTGGCGCTCATCCAATTTGCACTCAGGCTGATGTCGGAAATATCTGCCACATAGCCGCCGAGAATATTGCTCAAAGCCTCGCCAACACTCATTCTGGCAGCAGCAGCGGCGTTGCAAAGTGCCAATGGAGCTTTCTCGCCGAGCGCCATAATTTCGCCCTTGAAACCGACATAATCAGCCAGTGAAATCGCGCAATCAGCCACCGGCACTTGCCATGCTCCGATGAATTGGTCGCGCGCCACCAGCCCTGTTACACTGCGGTCTGCAATGGTTATTAAGAAATTTTTGCTGGCGACAGTGGGCAGTTGTAACACTCTGTGAATGGCGTTTTCAAGCTCAATTTTATTAGTCTTAAAAGTAGGCAAATTTTCCGCCGCCGCCGCCGCTGTAATTTTAGTTTTTGGCGGATTTCCAAACAAAATACTCATCGGCATAGCAATCGGATTATTTGCAAAAAGCTCATCATTTAGCACTAAATTTTGCTCATTTGTCGCCTCGCCGAGCACAGCAAAAGGCGCTCTCTCACGAGTGCAAATAGCGTCAAAAGTTGGCAGATTTTCCTCAGCAATCGCAAGCACATAGCGCTCTTGCGACTCATTGCACCAAATTTGCAGCGGCGACATTTTGTTATCATCATTAGGAATTTTTCGCAGCTCAAAAACGCCGCCAAGCCCAGAATCATTTACCAATTCCGGCAAGCCATTTGACAGCCCGCCAGCACCAATATCGTGAATTGAAATAATCGGATTTTCCTCATTCATATTCGCGCAAGCGTCAATCACCTCTTGCGCTCGGCGCTGCATTTCCGGATTGGCTCGCTGCACGCTGGCGAAATCCAAAGCCTCATTTTGCTCGCCACTTTTGACGCTGGAAGCCGCCCCTCCGCCCAGCCCAATCAGCATCGCCGCACCGCCCAAAACGATGATTTTGCTGCCGGCTGGAATCTTGCCTTTTTCAATATGTTGCTCTTGAATATGCCCGAGCCCGCCCGCCAGCATAATGGGTTTGTGGTAGCCGCGCACCTCGCCATTCGGCATTTTTTGCTCATAAGTTCTGAAGTATCCCAAAATATTTGGCCGCCCAAATTCGTTATTAAAACTCGCCGCTCCGACCGGCGCTTGCATAGAAGATAAACCAGCTCATACCCCAGCGGAATGAG
>JAAOIF010000128.1 GCA_015163925.1 Candidatus Thioglobus sp. | reverse complement strand
GGCGTGGAAAAAGAGCAAGTTGATGCTGTAATTGAAGCAATTAGCGCCTCCGCAAAGTCTGAAGGTGAAGGCAGCGTTGGCGATGGCAAGATTTTTGTTAACAATTTAGAAAAAGTGGTGCCTGGCTCGCATGTGAATATTGATGGTAGCGTGCAATCGTTTGCGGCGGCGGTGAATCCTCCGCAGGATGCAAAACCGGCTTGGAAAGTGCTGAAAGTATTGGCGGATTTGCTTGAGCTGCCGGGCTTTCATTATGCTAATTGTGGGCAAGTGACCGCTGAAATTTTGCATCAGCAAGGGCATAAATTACCGCCAGCTGAGGTGGAAATTAACCTGTCCGGCGGCAGTGAAATTGCTATAATTGCCCAGAAATCGCCGTATGCGGTGGATGCGCTTTGTCGGCATTCTGAGTGCTTGCAAAATACCAAAATCGGCAAGCTGAATTTGGCTTGGATGAATCAGGCGACTGCGGCAAAATTAGAGTTAGCGGATGGCGATGAATACAGCCAAGTGCCGGTGAAAATCAGCGAAAAAGTGGCAGATAATTGTGTTTTTATTTATGCAAATTTTGCTAAAAACGGGGGGTAATTATGAGTGAATTTTGGCTTTGGTTGCATACGCTAATCCCTTGGTTTGACGGGGTAATTGCTACTATTTTGATTATTTTAATTAAAGCTATCGCCTTGGTTTTGCCGCTGATGTTGGTGGTGGCGTATTTCACTTATGCCGAGCGCAAAGTGATTGGTTATATGCAGCTGAGAATTGGTCCTAATCGGGTCGGTCCGAAGGGCTGGATGCAGCCGATTGCTGATGCTTTGAAGCTGATGACGAAGGAAATTATTTTCCCCAGCAAGGCTAATATTTATCTATTTTTATTAGCACCGATTTTGGCGATTGCCCCGGCGATTGCGGTCTGGGCGGTGATTCCATTTGACGACGGGATTTTTGTGGCGAACTTAGACATTAGTTTGCTATATGTTTTGGCGATTGGCTCAATCGGGGTGTATGGGATAATTTTGGCGGGCTGGGCTTCAAATTCTAAATATCCATTATTAGGGGCGCTGCGGAGTGCTTCGCTGCTGGTTTCTTACGAAATTGTAATTGGTTTTGCCTTAGTCACAGTGGCGATGATTGCCGGCAGTCTTAATCTGAATTCCATCGTTGAAGCCCAACAGGGCAGCATTTTGCATTGGTACTGGCTGCCGTTATTACCGATGATGATTGTGTTTTTTATCTCCGCTTTGGTGGAAACCAACCGAGCGCCATTTGATGTGGTTGAGGGCGAATCAGAGATTGTCGGCGGCACTCATGTGGAATATTCGGGAATGACATTTGCGGTATTTTTCTTGGCAGAATATGCTAATATGACGCTAATGGCAGTGCTGGCGGCGTTGTTATTTTTTGGCGGTTGGCATTCTCCGTTTGAGTCAATTCCTTATCTGGGAGCGGCTTTCGGCTGGGTGCCGGGGATTGTTTGGCTGCTGGCGAAAAGCACTTTTTTTATGTTTTTGTATTTGTGGGTGCGGGCGACTTTTCCGCGTTTTCGCTACGACCAAATTATGCAGTTGTCGTGGAAAGTGTTCTTGCCATTAACAATTATTTGGATTTTTGTGGTGGCGCTGATGACCCAATTAAAAATAGGCCCTTGGTTTTGAGTGGAGTAATTTATGATTAAAAAAATAGTGAAAAAGTTTGCTCTGAGCGAATTACGCAGCGGTATGAAAATTACTGCAAAAGAGCTGCTGAATAAAAAAATCACCGTGCAATTTCCGGAAGAGAGAACGCCAATATCGCCGCGTTTTAGAGGCCTGCATGCGCTGCGGCGTTACCCGAATGGCGAAGAGCGTTGCATTGCCTGTAAGCTCTGTGAGGCGGTTTGTCCGGCGAATGCAATTACTATTGAATCGGAAATGCGCGAGGACGGCTCACGGCGGACAACCCAATATGACATTGATTTATTCAAGTGTATTTTTTGTGGATTTTGCGAAGAATCCTGCCCGGTGGATGCTATTGTGGAAACCCAAATTTTTGATTACGCCTTTGTCGGCTCGCGCGCTGGCAGCATTATTGACAAAGCCCATTTATTAGCAGTCGGCGATGAAAACGAGGCACTAATTAACAAAACAAAATTAGCTGATTCAAAGTATAAATAATTTTAGTAAGAGTAAATTATGAGGAAAAAAATATGAATTTAGAGCAAATTGAAACCGAAGCATTGCATTTGCCGATAGCTCAGCGGGCAAAATTATCGCATAAACTTTTATTGAGTATTGATGATAACGCCGGCGAATTAGAGCAAGTTTGGATGAATGAAGCGCAGCAAAGGGCGCAAGATTTGGACGGCGAAATTGCAGGAATTAGCGCTGATGTGGTTAGAGCAAAAGCACGGAAATTGGTTAAATGAATTATTACTTTCACCCAGCGGCTGAGGCAGAATATTTGGAGCAAATCGCCTATTATGAGTTACAAGAAAAAGGGCTGGGAGCTTTATATTTACTGGCATTTGAAAAATGTATGAAGCATATTTGTAGCAATGCAAAACAATATAAAATAGATAAAAAGTGCGGCATTAGGACGGCAATAATGCTTAAATTTACATTTTCTATTTTATTTCGTGAGTATCAAAATGCTATTCAAATATTGGCGCTGGCTCACCATCGGCGTAGGCCTCAGTATTGGTTTGGTAGAATTAAACAAGAGTAAATTATGACATTTGAGCAAATATTATTTTATGTGTTTTCGTTTTGGTTTGTGGCGGCATCGTTAGCGATGATTTTTTCGCGGAATGCGGCAAAGGCTGCACTGTTTTTGATACTTTCATTTTTTTCTGCAGCCAGTATTTGGATTTTATTAGAGGCTGAATTTTTAGCAATTACCCTGATTTTGGTGTATGTCGGGGCGGTTATGGTGCTATTTTTGTTTGTTATTAAAATGCTAAATATTGACAAATCCACCCTGCGTGCAAAATTCACCGGCTACTTGCCGTTAGGTTTGTTGGTGGCTTTGGTGATTATTGCGGAGATGGCTTTGGTGCTTGGCGGCAATCAATTTGGCTTGGACGAAGTGCCGGCGCCGGCGCGGGTTGGGGCGGATTATAGCAATATTACCGTGCTGGCAATGCAACTTTATACCGATTATGTTTATCCGTTTGAACTGGCGGCGGTGCTGCTTTTGATTGCAATTATTGCGGCGATTACTTTGGTTCATCGGAATGAAATTAGCCGCAAAAAGCAATCAATTTCCGAGCAAGTAAGCGTGCAAGCCAAAGACCGGATGCGCTTGGTTTCCATTAGTATTCCGAGTGCTGTCGTGGCTGATGAGGAGGATGAAAAATGATTAGTTTGAGTGATTATCTGATTTTGAGTGCGGTGATTTTTTGCATCGGCTTGGTCGGAATTTTTGTAAATCGCACAAATATTATCACTTTGCTGA
>JAAOIF010000127.1 GCA_015163925.1 Candidatus Thioglobus sp. | reverse complement strand
AATTTATTGAAAAACAGCAAGCTTTTGTGCCTGTGATGGACCGAGGTTTTTTGTTTGGTGACGGCGTTTATGAGGTAATTCCAGTCTATCATGGCAAAATTTTTCACTTAGCAGAACACCTCAAACGCTTGCAAAAAAGCTTAGATGCAATCCAAATTAGCAATCCATTTTCAGCGGAAAAATACAGCGAAATCATCAACAAATTAACCAAATTCTCAGCGGCAGAAAATCAGTCTGTGTATTTGCAAATCACCCGCGGCGTGGATAAAAAACGCAAACACAGCTTTGCGGCGTTAGCGCCAACGGTTTATATTGAATCAAATCCGTTGCTAATAAAATCCAAACAGGCGTTAGAACAAGGCTTTGCGGCGATAAGTCAGATTGATATTCGCTGGCAGCGCTGTGATATTAAAGCCATTTCGCTGCTGCCGAATATTTTGTATGCCCAATTAGCAAAAGATAAAAAAGTTGAGGAAATAATCCTATTTCGTAATAATAAAATTACTGAAGGGGCGACCTCAAATGTCTTTCTGCTAAAGGGCGACAGGCTTTTTACTCATCCGGTTAATGAAAATATTCTTGCCGGTATCACCAGAAATTTAGTGCTAAAAAGTGCCAAAATTTGCGGGCTGAAAGTTGAGGAAATAGCGTTTTCACTTGATGACACTAAAACTGCGGACGGCTTGTGGATTTCTGGCTCCACCAGAGAGGTTATGCCGATTATTACTTTTGACCAAAAACCCATTGCTAACGGGGAAATCAGCCCTTATTGGCACTCTGTTTATGAGCAATTTCAGCGGCTGAAAAATGCCTGATTTACGCCTAAATTTGCTCAAAAATTGGCTGGCTGAGATTTTCGCCCCAGCCGATTTTTCTATTACTATTGCCAGTGATGACGCGAGTTTTCGGCGATATTTTAGAATTAAATCTGCTGGCAAGACTTTTATTGCTATGGATGCGCCGCCGGACAAGGAAAATACCGCAGAATTTGTTCGGATTGATAAGCTCTTAATCGCCGGAAATGTGCATTCGCCGGCGATTTTTCACAAAAATCTGGAGCAAGGATTTTTGCTATTAGAGGATTTTGGCAATCAAACTTTTTTGGACGCACAAAAGCAATTATTTACGCCAAAATATTACCAAAACGCCATTGATATTTTGATTAAAATTCAGGCAATATCCGTGTCCGCAGGCGATATTCCGGCTTATGATAACACTTTGCTGACAGCGGAAATGCAGCTGCTAACTGATTGGTATTTGCCGCCGCTGAGTGCAAATCAGCAAGCTCAATTAGACGAAATTTTTGCATTATTAAGTGCTAATGCGCTGAATGCCCCGCAGGTTTTTGTGCATCGGGATTATCACTCCAGAAACCTTATGCTACTTGATAATGAGCTTGGAATTTTGGATTTTCAGGACGCAGTTATCGGCGCTAATACTTATGATTTAGCCTCACTTTTACGCGATGCTTATTTTGAAATTGATGAAAATGAATTGCAAAATTTGCTCAAATATTATTATCAAAAAGCCAATATTTCTACTAATATTTCTACTGATTTTGCCACTTTTGAGAAGCAATTTGAGCTGATGGGTTTGCAGCGTTACCTCAAGGTTTTAGGGATTTTCAAGCGGCTGGCAATTCGTGATGGCAAGTTTGGATATTTGCAAAATATTCCATTGGTGGAAAAATACGCCCTTGCTGTGGCTGAAAAATACCCAGAACTGCAAGCCTTAAAAGTGATTTTGCAATCTGTAAGCGAGCTGCCACAAGCGATGATTCTCGCCGCCGGACGGGGCAAGCGGATGATGCCGCTGACTAAAAACACGCCCAAGCCGTTGATTAAAATTCAAAATAAGCCACTAATTGAGCATTCCATAAACTCGCTGAAACGGGCAAATATCAAGCATATTGTCATAAATACCTCATATTTAGCCCAGCAGCTAAAATCGCATTTGGGCAATGGCGCTGATTTTGGCGTGCATATTATTTATAGTAATGAGGAAAATTCTCCATTAGAAACCGCCGGCGGCATCATCAAAGCCTTACCACTGCTGGGCAAGCGCCCTTTTCTGGTGCTAAATTCTGATGTCATTTGCGACTATGATTTATCCAAATTCAAGCTGCCTGCTGGCTCATTGGCACATTTGCTTTTGGTGGATAATCCAGCTCACAATCCGGCTGGTGACTTCACTCTGAGCGCTGCTGGTGCCGTCAAAATTCAGGCTGAAAATCCTTTGACATTTGCTGGAATCGGCATTTATCATCCTGATTTTTTTCAAGAATATCTCGGCAAAACGCAAAAAATACCACTTGCCAAATTATTCAAAAAGGCAAGTAAAAATCAGCAACTCAGCGGCGAGTATTTTGGTGGATTTTGGCAAGATATTGGCACGCCAGAGAGTGTGGAATTTGCTAATAATTCTTAAAAATAAAACCAATATCGGGAGTAAAATAGCCCCTGATAGTGTCGAGGGTGCGCCGATAATAAGTGGTTATGAACCCCGCCAGAGCCGGAAGGCAGCAACGGTAATAATTTTTTTATGTGTTGGATGATATTCTTGATGCTATCACTTTTTATCCAAATTCAAACAAATAAATAATCCCATATTTAATGAAAAATTATCAAGTACTCGCCAGAAAATATCGCCCTCACACTTTTAGTGAAATGGTCGGGCAAACGCACACGGTCAAAACCTTAGTAAATGCGCTGGACGGCAACAATTTGCACCATGGATTTTTATTTACCGGCACGCGCGGAGTGGGAAAAACCACCATTGCGAGAATTTTTGCAAAATCCATAAATTGCGAAAAAGGCGTTAGCTCAAAGCCTTGTGGCAAGTGTGAAACCTGCTTGGAAATTGACAAAGGGCAATCGGTTGATTTGATAGAACTTGACGCCGCCTCGCACACCGGGGTTGATAATATGCGTGATATTTTGGAAAATGCGCAATATATGCCGACCAAAAATCGTTATAAAATCTACCTGATTGACGAGGTGCATATGCTTTCAAAAAGCAGTTTTAATGCCCTGTTGAAGACTTTGGAAGAGCCGCCGGAACACATTAAATTTCTTCTCGCTACCACCGACCCGCAAAAACTTCCGATTACTGTTTTGTCCCGTTGCCTGCAATTTAATTTACAAAAACTCAACCATGAGGAAATTTTAGGGCAACTCAAATTCATTATGGAGGCTGAAAAACTGACTTTTGAGGAAGCGGCTTTAAGTCAAATTGCCGATTTTGGCGATGGCTCCATGCGTGATGCCCTGAGCCTGCTGGACCAATCTATCGCTTATGGCAACGGCTCGGTGATGAGCAAGGATATCAAGGCAATGCTCGGTCTGGTGCTGCATGATGACATTTTAATATTGGCAACTCATCTGTTTAATCAGGACGCAAAAGAGGTGATGAATTTCATCAAGGATTTGGCTCACA
>JAAOIF010000126.1 GCA_015163925.1 Candidatus Thioglobus sp. | reverse complement strand
GAGTGCGTTTGTGCTGGGCAACTAAAAATCTGTGCAAAGCGCCAGAGGCCAGCAGCATACTGATAGCAGCGCGGTTTTTGCCGATATTCCGGTCCGACAATATTACCAAAGAATGCCCGTCAGCAATGGCTTGCAAACCCTGCTGGCAGATGTCGTCTAAGAGTTTTGCGACTTGCAAGCCAGCACCAATTTCATAAGTAATATCAATGGTTTTACTGCTCCAGCCCTGATGCTGCAAATGGCGTAGGGCGGCGGTTTCATCGTTAGTCAGCAGCGGATGTTCCACCACCAAACGATGAGCATTTTTAGCCGCATTAGCAAGCAAATTGCCCTGCGGCCCGATGGAACAGCGCAGCGACATTACCACTTCTTCGCGAATTGAATCAATCGCCGGATTAGTCACTTGAGCAAAAAGTTGCTTGAAATAATCATAAATAATCCGCGATTGACTGCTCAGACAAGCCAGCGCCGAGTCATTTCCCATTGAGCCGACCGGGTCCCGCAGCTCGCTCACAAGCGGCAAAAGCATAAATTGCAAAGTCTCAGTGCTGTAACCAAATGCCTTGAGCCGATGAGTTAGCGACTTAGCATTAAAGCCTTGCGGCTGCGGCTCATAGGGCAATTCTGCTAAGTGAATCTGCTGCTCTTTGAGCCAATTTTGATAAGGATTTTCGCCAGCAAATTCAGCCTTAATAGTCTCATCATCAACCAATTTGCCTTGCTCAAAATCCACCAAAAACATCTTACCCGGACGCAGCCGCCCCTTAGTTTTAATGTTGTCATCTGCCACATCAACCACCCCAACTTCGCTTGCCATAATCACTCGCTCATCATGGGTCAAATAGTAACGCGAAGGGCGCAGACCATTTCTATCCAAAACCGCTCCGATGCAGCTGCCATCAGTAAAAGCGATAGAAGCCGGCCCGTCCCACGGCTCCATCATATTGGAAAAATATTCATAAAATGCCTTCTTCTCAGCGCTCATATTTGCATCATTTTGCCAAGCCTCAGGCACCATCATCATCACCGCTTCTTGCAGGCTACGGCCGTTCATCAGCAGAAATTCTAAGACATTATCAAAGCTTCCAGAATCGGATACATCAGTTTCAATCACCGGCAGAGTTTTGCTCAAATCGCCTTTAAACAAAGGGCTTGCCAGAGTTCCCTCACGCGCCCGCATCCAATTATAATTGCCCTGCCGAGTGTTGATTTCGCCATTATGAGACATATAGCGGCAAGGCTGCGAGCGGTCCCAAGAGGGGAAAGTATTAGTGGAAAAACGCGAATGCACCATCGCCAAATAAGTGGCAAATTTTGGATTAGCTAAATCAGTATAAAAATCCAGCAGCTGCGAGCCTTTGAGCATTCCTTTGTAAATAATCACGCTGGTGGAGAGGCTGCAAACATAAAATAATAGCGCTTGCGAGAGTGAATTATCAGTGCGAATGGCGTGAGAAGTGTGCTTGCGAATAATAAACAAAGCCCGCTCAAAGGCTTTATTATCAAGCCCTTTGGCATTAGAAATAATCAGCTGCTTGATAATCGGCTGTGATTTCTTGGCGGTTTTGCCGATATTTGCTAACGCCTCATTCAGCGGCACATCACGCCAGCCGATGAAATTTTGCCCCTCAGCAGTAATAGATTTTTCCAGCAAATTCATACAATGAGTCCGCTGTTTTTTGTCCTGTGGCAAGAAAATATTACCAACCGCATATTGCCCTTTTTTCACATTTTGATTGAATAAATCTTTAATTTCTGCTATAAAAAATCCGTGTGGAATATTGGTCAAAATCCCCGCCCCATCGCCAGTATTGGCCTCACAACCACAGCCGCCCCGATGCTCCATTCGCGTCAGCATCGTGCAAGCGTCAATGGTAATTTGCTGCGAAGATTTACCCTTAATATGGGCGATAAAACCCACTCCACAATTTTCTTTTTCGTGGCTCGGGTGGTAGAGTCCGTGCGGTTTGGGCAAATGTAATCGGGGTTTCATTATTAATAATTCAAATAAAAAATCTTGCTAATTATAGCGGATATTGCCTTTTAAATTGTGCCTTAAATAACATTATTCAGGTAGAATAACTGCTATTTTATTTGGCTAAAATCTGCAAATGTTGGCAATTATTTCCCCTTCCAAAACTCAAGATTTTAGCCCCAGTGGCATTTCTCAACACACTCAAACTCGGCAAATTCAGCAGTCCGAAGAGCTTATAAAATTGCTCAAATCCCTTACTACAACTGAGATTTCAGCGTTGATGAAAATTAGTGATAAATTAGCAAAACTGAATTTTGAGCGTTTTCAAAATTTTGTAACGCCGCTGAATTTGCATAATTCCAAGCAAGCTTTATTGGCTTTCAAGGGCGATGTTTTTGCCGGAATTGATGCGCCGAATTTATCCGCCGCTGATTTGGATTTTGCCCAGCAGCATTTGCGGATGCTTTCTGGCCTCTACGGGGTGCTGCGGCCGCTGGATTTAATTTTGCCTTACCGCTTGGAAATGGGCTGTAAATTAGCAAATAATCAGGGCAAAAATTTGTATCAGTTTTGGGGTGATAAAATCTCAAAAGTGTTAAATGAGGACGAGCCAGAGGTGATTATAAATCTGGCTTCAAACGAGTATTTTAAAGGCATTCAGCAAAAATCTCTAAGCCCCAAAATCATCAATATTAGCTTTAAAGAATTTAAAAATGATACTTACAAAATCATCGGAATTTATGCCAAACGGGCGCGCGGATTGATGGTCAATTATATGCTTAAAAATCGGCTGACTGAGCCAGAATCTTTGCAAAAATTTGCCGCCGAAGGCTACCAATTTCGTCCTGATTTGTCTGCTGAAAAGTCGTGGATATTTACCCGAAATTAGCCAAATTTGCACCCCAACAATCTTGCATACTCTGCGGCGAAAATGCCAAGTTTTGCATCTGTTTTGAGTGCCAATCTGAATTCACAAATCACCCACTTCGCTGCAAATCTTGCGCCCATCCGCTGGAGAATGATTTGGATTTTTGCGGAGCTTGCCTCGCCCATTCGCCGCATTTTAACAGGGCTTACGCCTTGTATGATTATCAAGGGGTGATTGCCGATTTAATCAAAATGTTCAAATATAATCACCAGCTTTGCATCGGTAATTATTTTGCCCATCAGCTGAGTGATTTGCATCAAAATATCGGTATAAATTATGATGCAATTATGCCGATGCCGCTGAGTAAAATGCGCATTCGGGAGCGCGGCTACAACCAAGTTTTGGAATTATTGAGAGTGCTAATCCAGCGTCCAGACATCAATATTGACACTCACAGCGTGCGCCGCATCAAGGCTACAGCCAAGTTTGCAGACCTCAAACCCAATGAACGCCTCAAAGAAATCAAAGGCGCATTCCGAGCAAAACCGCTGCAATACAAACAAGTTTTATTGGTTGATGACATTCTCGCGCAATAATATTAGGT
>JAAOIF010000125.1 GCA_015163925.1 Candidatus Thioglobus sp. | reverse complement strand
GTTGATGCAGTTGAAGCCGCCGCCGGCACTCCGACAGCCGTTACTCTGAGTGAAAATGACCCAGCCGGCACAGTTGTTGTAAGTGCTGCTGCGGCAAAATCTTACTTTATAAATGTTGATAAAAGTGTTTTAACTTATACCCTTGCCGGTGATAATAGAAATGCCTTTGCGATTGCCGCTGCCACCGGCGAAATCACCGCATTCCAGCAATTTAATGATGGACAGGTCGGCGATTACACTTTAACCATTACTGCCACTGATGCTGCAGGTAGCACCGCAACTGTCAGCGTGGCAGTTGAAATTACTAATGTAAATGATGTGCCAGTCGGCTTGCCACGAATCACCGGACATGTGGTAATCGGACAAACTATAACCGCTAACACCGATGACATCAGAGATGAAGACGGCTTAGGCACTTTTCTGTATGTTTGGCGCAAAAATGGCGACAATATTGCTGGCGCTACTAATGCAACCTTAGAGCTAACTGATGCTAATGTGAGTTTAAGAGACCAGATTACTGTGACTATTGCTTATACCGATAGTGGCAGCAACATTGAATCCCTTACCAGTGCATCAATTCGGGTAAGTGCCGGTTCAGTGGTAATCACCAGTGCTAATTCAGTGATAGTCGGCTCAACTGTGGCTTTAACTGCCGACACTTTTCCAGTTGCAAATGGCATTATTGCTTGGACAATTTCAGGCAGCGGCACCGATATTGCCAGTATCAACGGCAGTACCCTCACCGGAGTTGCCCCCGGTGTTGTAACTTTAATTGCCGTTGATTTCGCCTCTACTGTTTTATCAACCCAAGAATTTACCGTCTTCCCAGTCCCCATTACCTCAATTACCATAACTAATGCCGCCTCAGTGGGAATTGGTGAAACTGTGGAACTGACTGCCACCGTCTTGCCAAGTGCCGCCAACCAAACCCCGATTTGGTCAATTCAGGGCAGTGCTAATGTTGCCACTCTCAATGGCACAACCCTTACTGCCATTGCCGCCGGCACGGTAATTGTATTTGCTACTGCTGATGACGGCAGCGACTCCCCAGAGGTTGCCACGCAAACCTTTAGCGTAACTTTGCCCGGCCCGACCACACTCGGCGCTGTTGCAACCGGCGCACCCCATCAGGTGTTGATATTTTGGGATGAGGTAGCCGGCGCTACTAATTATAAAATCTATCAAACCAGCGCTGATTTATCCGCTTTTGCCGGCGGCACGGCTGCTAATTTATCCACTGCCAACCCAGCCCCAGCCAGCCCTGCGGAAACCAGTGAGACCAATATTGCCTTAAATTTAACCGGTTCTGCCACCGTGCATTTTTTGGTAACTGCTGTTGCCAATGGAGTTGAATCCTCCACCAGCGCCGAGGAAGTTACTGCCACTGGGCATAGCCTTAATTTTACTGCCATTGATGGCGTTGGAAGCTCAGTCTGGACCGACCGCAATCTCGGCGCTACTATACGCCAAGAGAGTACCGGCGGAGTTGAGGACGCTGTGGGTGATTTGTATCAATGGGGGCGGCCAGCAGATGGGCATCAGCTGAGAAATAGTAATAACACAGGCGCACGCGCAACCACCATCAGCCCCGGGCATGCGAACTTTATTACCAGTAGCAGTCGCCCCGATTGGCTCGATCCTACCAGTCAGGCTACTGTTGATGCGCGTGCGGAATTTTGGAAGACATTAGATGGCTCGGGCATTTGTCCAACCGGCTTTAGAGTCCCATCAATCGCTGAATTAGAGGCTGAGAGAGTATCTTGGTCATCCAATAATAGAGCTGGTGCGGTAGCTGCAGGCCTTAGATGGGTGCCTAGGACTGACCAGCGTTCTGGTGTTAATGGCACTGCTCCACGAAGCACAGGCAGTTTTTACTGGAGCACCGATAATGTTAGTGATGGGGTTAATATTACTGGTCAGTACTTGGAAACCACTCAATTTGATGCTGAGACCAGCGACGGCAGTTTTGATACTGGTCTTGCCGTCCGTTGTATTAGAGACAGCGCCATTACTATCTCCAGCGCTGAGGTTATTAGTTTTGCCCCGCCAAACAAGCAAGCATTTATAAATAGTTATAGTCAGATGTTTTTCCGGCTGGTGGCAGTGAGTGAGGCTACTTATGAGATAGTTAAAAGCGACTCAAAGGTTCGTGCCAGACAGAAGCTCTTTGATTTCACTTATCAAAGAATTTCCAACACTGAGGCAAGAATAGTTGTAAATGCTAGTGTTTTTACTGATGAAGATTTTAGTTATGAATACCGCCTGATATTTGCCACATTTGACACCGGTAGAGTTGAGGTTTATCAAGGCACCGGAGCAGACCCGACCGGCTTTACTCTGGCTGATGACGAGACTAATTCATTTTTCACCCTAACCTTCCGCTAAAATTCCTACACAGGCAAGGCTTGTGTCAGACTGAAAAACCATGACACAAGCCTTGCCTGTGTAGGAACTGTTACTTGATAAACTTTACGCTCAAATCTTTGCATATTTTTTTAGCCAAAATATCTTTAACTTCAGTATGCCTAAATGACAGTGTGGGGCTTGCCCTCAGCCGCCAGTTCAGAGTAAAATCCAGCCTATGAGTTTAGCCAAAAGAATTATTCCTTGTTTAGATGTGCGTGATGGGCGGGTGGTGAAAGGCGTGCAATTTGTTGATATTCAGGACGCCGGCGACCCGGTGGAAGTGGCGAAGCGTTATGATTTTGAGGGTGCTGACGAAATCACTTTTTTAGATATTACTGCCTCAATTGAGGGCCGCCGCACTACTGTTAAAATGGTTGAACAAATCGCCGAGCAAGTCTTTATTCCACTCACAGTCGGCGGCGGAATCAGCCAGCCAAGCGATGTCCGGGCAATTCTAAACGCCGGTGCGGACAAGGTAGCGGTCAATTCTGCGGCGATTGAAAAGCCCGATTTAATCAATCAACTCTGCGAAAAATTCGGCTCACAATGTATTGTCCTAGCGATTGATGCCAAAAAAGTTGCCGCCCAGCGCTGGGAAATTTTCACCCACGGAGGCCGCCAGCCGACCGGTATTGATGCCGTTGAATGGGCAGTGAAAATGACCTCCGGTGAGTTCGGCGCTGGCGAAGTTTTGCTGACCTCAATGGATTGTGACGGAGTCAAAACCGGCTTTGACCTCGCCCTCACCAAAGCCGTCAGCGATGCCGTCAGCGTGCCAGTAATCGCCTCAGGCGGGGCTGGAAATTTAGCCCACTTATCAGCCGCAATTCTCAGCGGAGGCGCAGATGCCGTGCTGGCTGCCAGCATTTTCCATTTCGGCAAATACACCATCGCCGAAGCCAAAACCGCAATGCAAAAAAACGGTATTGAAATGCGTTTTTAGTTTTAAATCAAAGTGGCCACGAGCCGATGAAATCAATTTTTGTGGGCTGTTTTGGGATTTTTGAATTAGCAAAACTGCTGATATTTTCAGTGCTATGCACCATTGAGCCTTGCTGAATCAGTGCTAATAATTTTGCA
>JAAOIF010000124.1 GCA_015163925.1 Candidatus Thioglobus sp. | reverse complement strand
TGCTCGGAGGATTGCTTGATAATTCCTTGCAGGGCAAGCAATCCGCCCATTTTTATTTTTGTTTGCTGCCCAACTGATAAATTAGCCTGATGATGAGATTTCAGCACAAAATCACTATTATCTCTGAGCTGCTGATATAGGTTTTGACAGTCGTTTGAGGCGGCTTGATTTATGCAAGTGCCGAACTCTTTTTCTGCCACACAATCCTTAGAAGCCTTATCACAGCTGCATTTGCCACTAAGTAGCAGCTGTGAAAAAGGGCAAGTGTAATGTTGATTTTTCATTGCGGTTTGCCCATTATAATAGTAACTTTATATTTTATACGCTAAAATTCAGATGAATTATCTACCGATTTTTATTGAAATTCAGCAAAAGCCTTGTTTGGTGGTCGGTGGCGGCGATATTGCCTTGCGCAAGATTAATTTATTGTTAAAAGCCGGGGCGATAATTACTTGCATTTCCAAAGATTTTTGCTCAGGAATTACTGATTTAGGCAAGCAAAAACGGATAATTTGCATTAAAAAAGCCTTTGAAATTAGTGATATAAATTCGCAAATTTTGATAGTTTCAGCCACAAATATTAACACTTTAAATGCCCAGATTTCCAAGATTGCTAAGGCTAAAAATATTCCAGTAAATGTGGTTGATTCGCCAGATTTATGCTCATTTGTAATGCCCTCAATTGTGGATAGAAGCCCGATTGTAATAGCCATTTCAAGCGCTGGCAAGGCACCGATTTTGGCACGCCTGATTCGGGCAAAATTGGAAAGCACAATTCCGCATGCTTACGGAAAATTGGCTCAAATTGCCGGTGATTTTAGAGAGCAAGTTAAGGCAAAATTTAGCAATCTCACCGAGCGGCGTTATTTCTGGGAAAAAATATTCTCAAGTGTGGTGGCAGAAAAAGTTTTCGCCGGCAAAATTGATGAAGCAAAAGCCGATTTGCAAGCGCAATTAGACAGCAGTAATGAGAGTGAAATGGGCGAAGTTTATTTGGTCGGCGGCGGTCCGGGCGACCCCGATTTGCTGACTTTTAAAGCCCTGCGGCTGATGCAACAAGCCGATGTGATTTTGTATGACCGCTTGGTTTCAAGCGAAGTGATGGAGCTGGTCCGGCGTGATGCCGAGCTGATTTATGTCGGCAAAGAACGCGACAATCACAGCGTGCCGCAGGACGGCATCAACCAACTTTTGGTGGATTTAGCCAAGCAGGGCAAGCGGGTTTGTCGGCTGAAGGGCGGCGACCCGTTTATTTTTGGACGCGGCGGCGAAGAGATTGAAACTCTGGCTGAAAATTCTGTGCCATTTCAAGTGGTGCCGGGCATTACTGCGGCTTCGGGCTGTTCAACTTATTCGGGAATTCCGCTCACTCACCGTGATTATTCGCAGTCCTGCCGCTTTGTAACCGGACATCTGAAGGACGGCAGTATGAATTTGCCTTGGAATGAGTTGGCGCTGGAGCAACAAACCATCGTGTTTTATATGGCACTCAAGGGCGCTTCGCATCTGTCCGAACAGCTGATTTCACACGGTATGCGTGAGGATATGCCGGTGGCGCTGGTGGAAAAAGGCACAACTCCGCAGCATAAAGTTTATGTTACAACGCTTTCACAGCTTGGCGATTTGGTTGAAAAAACTGAAATTCATGCGCCGACTTTGATGATTGTTGGCGAAGTGGTGAAGCTCAGGGAAAAGCTTAATTGGTTTGAAAATCGGGCGTAAGAGTATGATTTTTAAGCGATTAATTGGTTTGGATATTCTCAAAGGCTTGGCAGTTTTGCTGATGATTATTTATCATTTCTTTTTTGATTTGCACTATTTTCAATATTTGCAAATTGATTTTTTAGACACATTTTGGCAGGCTTTTCGCTATCTGATTGTTAGCCTTTTTTTATTTTCAGTTGGGGTTAGTTTGGTGCTTGCTCATAGAGAAAAAATTCATCTACACAAGGTCATAAAACGCTTTGTATTACTGGGAATTGCTGCTTTTTCAGTTTCAATTATAAGCTATTTTTTGTTTCCAAATAGTTGGATTTATTTTGGTATTTTGCACTTTATTTGGGCGGCTTCACTGTTGGCTTTGGCGGTTTTATTTCACCCTAAAATTGCACTTATTTTGGCAGTATTTATTTGGCTTGCTACTTTTTTAGGCTTGAGTGATAGCCTTTGGTTTTCAGCGCTTCAGCCGCAAATATTGCCTTACAGCAGCCAAGATTTTGTGCCGATTTTCCCTTGGTTGGCGACCGTGTTTTTGGGAATTTCCATTGCCAGATTCGGCTGGCATCAGCAATTATTTTCATTACTAATATGGTCAAAACTCCCAGCACACAAGGGTTTGGCGTATTTAGGAAAATATGCCTTGTGGGTTTATTTAATTCACCAGCCGATTTTGTTTGCTGGATTTTATATTTTCGCTTACTTGTAAAATTTGCTATTTTGCCCCGCTTTCAAAGGTATAATTTTGGCAATCTTTGCGGGAGTGGTGGAATTGGTAGACACGCTGGATTTAGGTTCCAGTGTCGCAAGATGTGAGAGTTCGAGTCTCTCCTTCCGCACCATTTTTTTATGCGTCTTTTTCTATTCTGACTGTTAATCCAAAATGCAAACAATTATTCAACACAGTTTAGATGGCAATATTGCTGAGAAAATTTCAAGCAATTTCAAGGTTTTTGAAACTCATATTCGGCATAAATTAACAGCTGATTTGGAGGTTTTGAGGCAAACTTATCAGACTGATTTTAACGACCTGCCGGCTGCTGATTTTGCGCAAATTAAATTATTTATAAGCGATATGGATTCCACTATTATTAATATTGAAAGTATTGATGAAATTGCTGATTTTGCTGATTTAAAACCTGAGGTGGCGAGGCTTACAGAGCTTGCTATGAAAGGGAAATTAGACTTTAGCGATGCATTAATTCAGCGTACTGCTTTGCTCAAAGGCTTGGAATTTGAGGTGTTAGAAAAGGTCTATTCTGAGCGTTTGAGGGACAAAAACCGCCAGAGCCACTGCTGCTGTTATTGTAGAAGTAATAATTACTCCGAAATTTTTGCGCTTGCCAGCCATTAAGAGTGCTGAGATTCCTGCTTAATCAGCGCTCGGCTCGGCGGCGTGCTAAAACTGTGATATGGCGCTTTTGCATCCAGCGTCCATTCCAAACCTTTTGCCCCTTCCCACGGGCGGGCGGTGGTCGGCTCGCCATTCCGGACGCAGTCAATTACAATATATGTAAATAAAATAAATGAGGCTCCAAAGGCAAATGCACCGATTGATGAAATCGCATTGAAATCGGCAAATTGCAAGGCGTAGTCGGGAATCCGGCGCGGCATACCGGCAAGCCCTAAGAAATGCTGCGGGAAAAATAACACATTCACTGAAATTACCGCCCACCAGAAGTGGATTTTCGCCAAAGGCTCATTATACATTTTGCCAGTCCATTTCGGCAACCAGTAAAAAGTAGCGGCAATTATCGCCCACAGAGCGCCAGTTACC
>JAAOIF010000123.1 GCA_015163925.1 Candidatus Thioglobus sp. | reverse complement strand
GCCGACAAAGCCTGAAGTGCCGGGCAAGCCCACATTTGCCATTGCAAATAAAACTGCAAATCCGGTGAATTTCGGCATTGAATTTACCACGCCGCCGTAAGTGGAAATCTCACGAGAATGCAGCCGGTCATACAAAACGCCGACCACCAAAAACATCGCCGCTGAGATAAATCCATGCGAAATCATCTGCACCATCGCCCCTTCCAGACCGAGCAAAGCCGCATGCGGACTGTCCGGACGGTAAGCCAAAAACAGCGCAAACACCCCAAGAGTAACAAATCCCATATGGGCAATGGACGAATAAGCAATCAGTTTTTTCATATCCCTTTGCACCAAAGCCACAAAGCCGATATAAACAATAGCAATTAGCGACAGCACAATCACCACATCGGAAAATTCCAGCGCCGCATCTGGAGTAATCGGCAGCGAAAAACGAAAAAAACCATAGCCGCCCATTTTTAACATAATTGCTGCCAAAATCACCGAACCGCCGGTAGGGGCTTGCACATGGGCATCAGGCAGCCAAGTATGCACTGGAAACATCGGCACTTTAACTGCAAATGCCATAAAAAATGCCCAGAAAATCCAAGCCTGTTCAGCCGCACTCAGGTGTAAATTTTGCATATCTAAAATCGCAAATGAGCCGCCTTTGTTATACATATAAATTAGCGAAATCAGCATAAATACCGAGCCGAGAAAAGTGTATAAAAAGAATTTCACCGCCGCATAAACTCGCCTATCACCGCCCCAAGTGCCAATAATTAGTAACATCGGAATTAGCGACGCCTCCCAAAAAGCATAAAATAAAATTGCATCAAGCGAAGAAAATGTGCCAATAATCAAGCCCTCCATCAGCAAAAACGCCGCCACATAATGCGCCGGTCGTTTAGTAATAATTTTCCAGCCAGCAATCAGCACCAGAATTGTGGAAAAAGTAGTCAGCAAAATTAGCGGCATAGAAATGCCATCAACGCCAATATGATAATTAATATTAAATTCTTCAATCCAGCTGCTTCTCTCCACAAACTGCATCAGATGGGTGCTGGAGTCAAAATCAGTCCATAAATTTAGCGACAGCACAAACACTAATATTGCAATAATTATTGCAATCCAGCGAGCAGTTTCTGGGCGATTATTGCCGAGTGAAATCACCAATCCAGCGCCTAAAATCGGCAACCAAATGAGCAAACTTAGTAATGAATTTTCCATAATCTACAACAAAATTAATGGGTTTTCGCCGGCAAACAGCACCCAAGTTAAAATAATCAACAGGCCGACAATCATAAAAAACGCATAATGATAAACATATCCGGTTTGCAGCGGCCGCACAATCCGCCCCACAAAGCCAACAAATTTAGCGCTGCCGTTCACCAGCAGCTTATCAATCAAGCCCATATCTGTTACTTTCCATAAGAAATTGCCCATTTTTTTCACGCCGCCGACAAACACAATTTCATTCAAACGGTCAAAGCCATACAAGGATTTCAGCACATAATTCACATAGCTAAATTTCCGCTGCACCCAGTCCGCCCAGTGCGTTTTATGCAGCGAAAACAGCCAAGCAGTGCCAGCCCCAGCAAGCATCATCCAAAACGCCGGAGTTTGCACCGAATGCACAATTAACGCCGAAGCGCCGCGAAATTGCCCCTTCAACTCCAGCATTGAATAATGGTTTGCGCCAACGCTAATTGCCCCGTCCAGCCAGCCCGCAAACAGCATCGGCTCAACGGTAAAATAGCCAATTAGCGCTGACGGAATTGCCAAAATAATCAGCGGCACAGTAATTGACAAAGCAGATTCCTGCGGAGAATTAGCGCCCTGATGCTCACTTCTGGACTCGCCATGAAACACCAAAAAGAACATTCTCAGCGCATAAAATGCAGTAATAAACACCCCAGCAACCACGGCGTAATACACCCAATTTGCATACGGCAAAGTGGAAAAATGCACTGCCTCAATAATCATATCTTTAGAATAAAAACCGGAAAAGCCCGGAAAACCAATTAGCGCTAAAGTGCCGATAAGCGCCGTCCAATAGGTAATCGGCATCTGTTTTCGCAGCCCGCCCATCTTGTAAATATCTTGATTATGATGCAAAGCCACAATCACCGAACCGGCAGCCAGAAACAATAATGCCTTGAAAAACGCATGCGTCATCAGATGAAAAATCGCCACTGAATATGCACTCACACCAAGCGCCACAGTCATATATCCGAGCTGCGAGAGGGTAGAATATGCCACCACTTTTTTGATGTCATTTTGCACAATTCCAAGCAGCCCCATCAGCACCGCCGTCAGCGCTCCAACCAGCATTACCACTGTTAATGCGAGGTCTGATAATTCAAACAGCGGCGACATTCTTGCCACCATAAATATCCCGGCAGTCACCATAGTAGCGGCGTGAATTAGCGCTGAAATCGGGGTCGGACCCTCCATTGAACCCGGCAACCACACATGCAGCGGCACTTGCGCTGATTTGCCCATCGCCCCAACAAACAGCAAAAGGCAAATCACCGTAATCAAATCCAAGCCCCAAAGTTGCTGATAAAAAAGGCCATCCAAACTTGCAAAAACCTCCACATAATCCAATGAACCACTGAACGCCAGCACCAAACTAATGCCAAGTAGAAAGCCAAAATCGCCCACACGATTGACCAAAAACGCCTTCAAATTAGCCTCAATCGCACTTTCCTTATGATGCCAAAATCCAATCAGCAAATACGAAACCAAGCCGACCGCCTCCCAGCCGAAAAATAATTGCATAAAATTATTGCTCATCACCAGCATAAACATCGCAAAAGTAAATAGCGAAATGTAGCTGAAAAATCTGGTGTAACCCTTGTCCTCACGCATATAACCGATGGTATAAATATGCACCATCAGCGAAATAAACGCCACCACCACCAGCATCACCGCCGTCAAATTATCAACCAAAAATCCAACACTAATATTCAAATTACCAATCTGCATCCAAGTATAAAGATTTTGATTAAACGCCGCCGCGCCCTCTAATATATGATGATTAAAGACAATTAACGCCAATATTGTAGAAGTCAAAACCCCCAAAATCGTAATGCTATGAGTTGCCGTGCGCCCCAAAATTGAGCCAAAAAACCCAGCAATAATCGCCCCTAATAATGGCGCAAGTGCAATAATTAAATATATTTTTTCCATGCCCTCAACCCTTCAAACTATTAGTAACATCAACGCTGATGCTGCCATTATTTCTAAATAATAAAGTCAAAATTGCCAGTCCGATTGCCACTTCGGCGGCTGCCACAGTGAGGATAAAAAACACAAAAATCTGCCCGGCTTCATTCCCTAAAAAATGCGAAAAGGCGATAAAATTAGTATTTACAGCCACCAAAATCAGCTCCACGCACATCAGCAAAGTGATAATATTTGTGCGATTTACAAAAATTCCGACCAAGCCGATGCAAAAAATCACCGCACTCAAAATCAGATAATCACTCAAACTAATCATTTTTCATCCTCCTCATCAGCC
>JAAOIF010000122.1 GCA_015163925.1 Candidatus Thioglobus sp. | reverse complement strand
AGCAAAAACGAAGTATCCACCAGCTCGCCATTAACCTTGCCAGCCAGCGCCGCTTTCGCCAAGCCCGAGCCAATAGATTTAGCCACTTCAAACACGCTAACGGCTTGCTCAAAAGATTTTTTGGTGCCGTCTGGCAGAGTAATTATCGGCATAAGGGATGAAAAATAGCAAAATAAAAGCAATATTTTACCTTGCCGCATCTGCCTTTGACTTTTTATTTACAAGCTTTGTTTATTAATTGTTAAGTGTAAATTGTAAAGTGTTAATGCAAAAAAAAACCTGCGGTGAGGCAGGCTTTTTTGGTTTTTGTTAAAGGTTAAAAGTTAGTTTTGAATGCAACGCACTGAATTAGCGTAGGCACGACTGTTAACGGCTATTTGCATACTAGGAGTTGCAGTTAATAAAAAATATCTGCTAACAGTCCCATCAACAGTATTAGTCCAATAGCTAGCAAAAACACCAGTAAGGGATGTCGTCCCAGTGCTGTCAGCACGAGTACCAGCAGTTGGTAATTTAAGGCTTGATGCAAAAGCACCTGCTATATCTTTGCTTGAAAAAGACGCTCTCTCATTATTTAGTTCAGTTTCTAAAGGCACTCTAAAGCCGGTTGGACAAATGCTTGAACCATCAATCCTACTCCAAAATTCAGAGCGTGCTGCACCGTCATCATCAACACCGGCAGCGGTCCAATCATTCGGGGTAGCGGTAGTAGTAATAAACTGCGCGTGATTTGGAGTAAGGTTCGGTGCGAGTGTGGCAGTTTTTGCTGTGTTTGCCCGAGCCTGATGACCGTCTGCTGGTCTGCCCCATTGATACAAATCGCCGTAAGCAGTTGTATCAGTGCCACTTGTGGCTACTTGGCTGGCACCGAGATTTCTATCCATCCAGATTATTTCTGTCGTGCTAGTAACAGTCCCAAACGCAAAATTATGAGCTGTGGCAGCGGTTTGTGCGGCGGAGGTCAAGGATTCAACGCCGCCCTGAGTGGAAGTAATTAAATAATAAACTGTGTCTGCGCCGCTTAAAGTTTCAACAGTGCTGGTGACCGTGCCAGCAAAAGTAGAGCTGCCTGCTGCTGGATTTGCTGCCGCCAAATTCGCCGGGTCGGCATTTGTAAATCCGGATAAATTATCGGTGGTTTGATACAAAGTATAGCCGGTCGCACCGGCAACCGCCGCCCAAGAAATTTCTACCTGATTTGCAACTCCGTTAGCAACGGCTTTGAGTTCAGTCGGCCCGGCTACGCCCCCCCCCCCCCGCACTGCCGCCGCAGCTGGAAAGGGTTAAAAGTGTTAAAGCAAGGGCTGTTGTGGCAAATATTTTGTTTAGATTTTTCATTTTATTTCTCCGTTTAGTTAAAAAAAATATCCTAAATGTTTTTAGGATTTTGTGAATTATACCTATATTTTTAATCCTGTTACTCTTTAAGCTTTGATATTAATTCCTCTTTTCAACAGGTAAAAAGCCACTACGGCGAGGATGAAAATCATCAGTAATAATACTAATATTGAAGTGGATAAATCAGAATTACTGCTGCCTAAAAAGCCTAATCTGAAGGCATCAACCATATAATAAATCGGATTAAATTTGCTTAATTCTTGCCAAAATTCTGGCAGAATATCAATGGAATAAAACATTCCGCCGAGGTAAATCATCGGCAATAAAATGAAGGTCGGGACGATGGAAATATCGTCAAATGATTTGGCAAAAACGGCATTTATAAAACCTGCCAGAGAAAACAAAATAGCGGTTAAAAGGAAAATTGTAAAAGTGATAAAAATATTATTAATAGTGAAATCAACAAAAAACGACACGGCGGCGAAAACCCCCAGCCCGACTGCAAATCCACGCGCCACACCGCCAGAAATATAGCCCAGCAAAATCACCCAGTGCGACACCGGAGAGACTAATAATTCCTCAATGCTATGATTAAATTTTGCCAAGAAAAACGAGGCAACAGTATTCGCATAGGCGTTTTGAATCACGGTCATCAGAATAATTCCGGGAATGATAAAATGCAAATAATCCACCTCTTGCATCCGCCCAATCCGCTCTCCCATCAGCCCGCCAAAAATCAGCAAATACAAAGAAGTAGTGATAATCGGCGGGAAAATCGTTTGCACCCAAATCCGTGAAAAACGCAAAATTTCCTTGATAACAATGGTTTTATAAGCAATCCACATATTACTAATTTTTGCCGGTGAGGTTTAAAAATAATGTTTCCAAGCGATTTTTGCTGCTTCTGACATAGCTGATATTTACCCCCTGAGCGGATAATTTTTCCATTACTAAATTCAGGTTTAAGCCAGATTCTAAGGTAATTTCAAAGGAATTTTCATCTAATATTTTAATGCCAAAATCCACATTTATTTGCTTCGGCAAAACCTCCAAACTCTCCAAAATCAGCGTTTGCTGAGAAATTTTAGCCAGCAGCTTATTCATACTGGTTTGCTCCACCACTTTTCCCTCATTCAAAATCGCAATATTTCGGCACAGCGACTCGGCTTCCTCCAAGTAATGAGTGGTCAGAATTATCGTCATTCCTTGCTGATTTAGAGTTTGCAAATACGCCCACATTGAGTGGCGAATTTCCACATCAACGCCAGCGGTCGGCTCATCCAAAATCAGAATTTTAGGCTGATGAATTAGCGCCCGAGCCAGCATCAGACGGCGTTTCATTCCGCCTGAGAGAGACTTTGCCATATCAAATCGCTTGGACCAAAGCTGCATTTTTTTGAGTAAAATCTCAGCATTCGGCTTGGATTTGCTGCGTGAAATTCCATAATATCCGGCCTGATTTAGCAGAATTTCCTCAATCGGCTCAAACGGATTAAAATTAAATTCCTGCGGCATCAGCCCAATCAATTTTTTCACCTGATTAGTTTGTAAATCTTGGTCAAATCCTAACACTTCAATTCGCCCAGAAGTCTTATTTAGCAAGCCACAAATAATCCCAATCGCCGTGGTTTTGCCAGCCCCGTTGCTGCCGAGTAATGCGAAAAAATCCCCTTGCGAAACCTGCAAATCAATACTTTTTAAAGCACTTAATTTGTTGTCATAAATTTTGCAAAGCTTTGAGATTTTCAGGGCAATCGGCATTTAAAATTCCAGCGGTTTAGTTTAATCATTTTAACATTTATTACATTTTTTGCACTATTTTTGCGATAATGATTACTTTAAATTGTTGCAATAAAAATATGCTAAAAAATATAGAATTGCCAGATATTGGAGATTTTGATGAAGTGGAAGTGATTGAGATTTTAGTGGCTGTGGGCGAGACGATAGCCGCTCAAGACAGCATTCTCACCTTAGAAAGTGACAAAGCCTCAATGGAAATTCCTTGGTAGGGTGCAAATCAAAATTATCCTTGACAAATTGCTGAATTTTATCAGTTGCGACTTTTTCAGTGCCAAAAGTTTGAATGCTAATACTGGTCGGATTCGCCACGCCGATGGCATACGAGACCTGAATTTCACACCTGTCAGCCATGCCGCAAGCCACAATATTTTTGGCAACAAAACGCATGGCGTAGGCGGCACTTC
>JAAOIF010000121.1 GCA_015163925.1 Candidatus Thioglobus sp. | reverse complement strand
AAAAAATATAGCCAAATTTGGAGTGGTCAAAATTCAGCGCTAATATCAGCCCGCCAGTGATGCCGGTCGCCGTGCCAATCCAGCCCCAAGTGTTATTTTTCATACGCTAAAATCGTGAGTTATTTTGGCGGATTTGCCCAGCATAATTGAGGCGGAGCAGTATTTGTCGGCTGACAGGCTGATGGCTTTTGCGACTTTTTTTGCATCCAAATTGCTGCCTTCAAGCACAAAATGAATGTGGATTTTGTTGAAGATTTTGGGGTGATTTTCAGCCCGTTCGGCGCTGATTTCGGCACGGCAATCGCTGACTTTTTCGCGCATTTTTTTCAAGGTTGAAACCACATCAATCGTAGTGCAGCCGCCGAGTCCGAGCAGCAACATTTCCATTGGGCGGATGCCGAGATTTTCGCCGCCGAGGTCTTCTGGCCCGTCCATTATCACCGAATGTCCGCTGGCGGATTCGCCGAGCATTTGCATATTTTCAACCCATTTTACAATCGTTTTCATCCAAATATTTCCTCTAAGGCTTGCCCCGGATTTGCTTGCCGCATAAGGGCTTCGCCGACCAAAAAACTGTTAATATTATGGCTTTTCATCAGCGCCACATCGGCTTTATTTAAAATCCCACTTTCGGTAATAATCAAGGTTTCAGTAGTAATTTCATCAAGCAAATTTATAGTTGTATTTAGGGAAATTTCAAAGGTTTTGAGATTCCGATTATTTATTCCAATCATCGGCAAACCCAGCCCCCGCGTGCGTTTCAGCTCTTCCAAATTATGAACTTCAAGCAAAACATCCATTTTTATTCCAATCGCCCGCATCGCCAAATCCTCCAACTGAGCGTCACTCAGACAGGCGGCAATTAGCAAAATGCAATCCGCCCCCAGCACTCTGGATTCATAGATTTGATAAGGGTCAATGATAAATTCCTTGCGCAAAACCGGCAAGTTTGTAGCCTCCCGAGCGGCGTTGAGATGCTGATTATCGCCCTGAAAAAAATCCTTATCAGTCAAAACCGACAAGCAAGTAGCGCCAAATTTTTCATAACTTTTAGCAATCTCTGCCGGATTAAAATCTGCACGCAAAACCCCTTTTGACGGCGAGGCTTTTTTGATTTCGGCAATAATTGCACTTTTCCCGGCAGCAGTTTTGTCCTTTAAAGCCTGATAAAAATCCCGAGTTTTGCGATTTTCATAAGCCCGCTCCAGCATTTTATCCACAGAAACCGCAGCCTTACAAGCCTTAATTTCTTGTTTTTTTCGGGCAATAATTTTTTTTAAAATATCGGAAGTTTTGACCATAGACAAATTATAATCTAACTTTAATTTTATCTTTATCTAAATAATGAAACTACTAAATTTTGAAGCCGGAATTGACCAACCATTTTTCCTAATCGCCGGGCCCTGTGTGATTGAGTCCGAAATTTTGGCGCTGGAAACAGCTGAATATTTGCAAAAAGTAACTGACGATTTGGGCATAAATTTTATTTACAAATCTTCATTTGACAAAGCCAATCGCACCAGCAGCAACAGTTTCAGAGGTTTGGGAATTGCCGAAGGCTTGCGAATTTTACAAAAAGTCAAAGACGATGTCGGCTGTTTTGTGCTGACCGATGTGCATGAGGACACGCCGCTTGACGAGGTCAGTTCGGTGGTGGATATGCTGCAAACTCCGGCTTTTTTGGTGCGCCAGACCAATTTTATTCAAAATGTTTGTCGGCAAAAAATTCCGGTAAATATCAAAAAAGGGCAATTCCAAGCGCCGTGGGATATGCAAAATGTGGTGGATAAGGCTCGTGAGGCTGGCAACAAAACCATCACCATTTGCGATAGGGGCAGCAGTTTTGGCTATAATACTTTGGTCTCAGATATGCGCGGCTTGGCAAGTATGCGCGCTACAAATTGCCCGGTGGTGTTTGATGCAACTCACTCGGTGCAGCAGCCCGGCGGACAAGGCAAAAGCTCCGGCGGCCAGCGAGAAATGGTGCCAGTCCTCGCCAGAGCGGCAGTTGCAGTAGGGGTTTCAGGGATTTTTATGGAAACCCACCCCGACCCCAAAAACGCCAAAAGCGATGGCCCAAATTCAATGCCAATTGATAAAATGCCTGAATTATTAAAAACTTTGCAAGATTTAGACCAAATCACCAAGCAAAATGGGTTTTTGGAAAATCAGTTATAACTAAAAAAATGCGTTAAAATTTCAATTAAAAAGGAATTTTGCAGAAATGAATTAGGATTTAATAATTAGCAGGCAGATGAAAAAATGACAAAAATTGCAGTGGCAGGGAGTGGTGGCAGAATGGGGCAGGCGTTGATTGAGGCACTTGGGCGGGCGGCGGAAAGTGGCTTGGGGGCGGCGTTTGACCAAGGCGATGAGCTGAATTTGCTGCTTGATAAATTTGATGTTTTGATTGATTTTACTTGTCCGGAGGCGACCCTGAAATATCTGCAAATTTGCCAAGCGGCGGGCAAATCTATGGTGATTGGGACTACTGGTTTTAGCGATTCTCAGCTGCAAATTATCCATCAGGCGGCGCAAAAAATGCCGATTGTTTTTGCTCCAAATATGAGCGTTGGAGTGAATTTATCACTAAAACTTTTGGATATGGCAGCCCGTGTGATTGGTGCGGATGCGGAGATTGAAATTTTGGAAACTCATCACAGCCGCAAGCTCGATGCCCCGTCCGGAACAGCACTGAAAATGGGCGAAGTAGTGGCAAATGCTTTGGGGCGTGATTTGCAAAAGTGTGCAATTTTCGGGCATACAAGCGGCAAGCCCAGAGACAAAAACGCCATCGGTTTTGCCACAATTCGCGGCGGAGATGTGGTCGGAGAGCATACGGTGAGTTTTTTTATGGAGGGCGAACGGGTGGAAATTACTCACAAAGCATCCTCCAGAACCACCTTTGCAAATGGCGCTGTGCGGGCGGCAGAATGGCTTAGTGGCAAGGGTTCTGGGCTTTATTCTATGCAAGATGTTTTGGGGATTTGAGATGTTGTATGCCATTATTTCAGAGGATGTAAAAAATTCATTGGAGCTGCGATTAGCCGCTCGGCCTCAGCATATTGAGCGTTTGCAGGCTTTGAAAAATCAAGGCAAATTAGTTTTAGCAGGACCAAATCCGGCGATTGATAATATTGATCCGGGTGCCGCAGGTTTCAGTGGATCGCTGGTGGTGGCTGAGTTTGAGAGCTTGGAGGTGGCGCAAATTTGGGCAGATGCCGACCCGTATTTAGCCTCCGGCGCTTATGCAAAAGTTACGGTCAAGCCGTTTAAAAAGGTGCTGCCATGAGCCTAATATTCAGACCATTATTTGAAAAAACCAGCTCCACTCACACCTATTTATTGGCGGATTCAAACAGCTTAGAGGCAATAATTATTGACCCAGTAGATGCCACAAAACAGCGTGATATAGGGCTTATAGGACTCCGGCTTTCACCAGTATTTTTAGTTTTATTGATAGTCTCAAACAGCAAAATTCCGGTGCGGCAACTGCGATTGACAGCATCGTCAGCACCCAAAATATTGTTACAATTACCGATATTT
>JAAOIF010000120.1 GCA_015163925.1 Candidatus Thioglobus sp. | reverse complement strand
CGGATTGGTTACTGCTTGGCGTTTTGCGCTTTGCCCGACCAACACTTCCTTTGAGTCTTTTGGGTAAGCGACAACTGAGGGGGTGGTGCGGTCGCCTTCTGAATTTTCAATGATTTTCACCGCGCCGCCGTCCATAATTGCCACGCAAGAATTGGTGGTTCCGAGGTCAATTCCGATAATTTTTGCCATTTTTTTACTCCTTTTTTGATATATCACTTATATAGGGGCAGTGATTTTTTTTTCAAGGAAAATGGCGAATATTTACAATTTTTTTATTAGTAATTGCTCCACAGATTTTGGCACAAAGGCGCTAATATCGCCGCCTAACAGTAATATTTCACGCACCAGAGAGGATGAAATATTGGCATATTTTTCCGCCGGAGTCATAAATAAAGTCTCAATATCTGGGTTTAAATGTTTATTCATTCCTGAGAGTTGAAATTCGTATTCAAAGTCGCTCACAGCACGGAGTCCACGCAAAATTACCTGAGCATTTTGGCGCTCGGCAAAATCCACTAAAAGCGTTTCAAAGCCTAATACTTCAACATTTTCAAGGTCTTTTAACGCTATTTTTGCAATGCTAATTCGCTCGGCAATACTCAAAAAAGTAGGCTTTTTGCTGTTTTGAGTAATGCCGATAATTACCCCGTCAAACAGCTTGCTGGCGCGTTTTATCAGGTCAATATGCCCGTTGGTAATAGGGTCAAATGAGCCGGGGTAGATTGCGATTTTTGCGATTTTTGTGGTATTTTTCATAATATTTCCAGCAGACAGTAATGCACTTGTCCGGATTTTTTTTGTTGAATTAGGCTGATTTCGTCTGCAAAAAAATCGCAAATTTCCATTAGTAATATTTCAGCCTCCGATTCTATATAAATTTTGCTGCCGTGGGTTACAAAATCATTATTTGCTAATAATTTTAAGGCTTTTGGCAAAATATTTTGATGAAAAGGTGGGTCTAAAAATACAAAATCAAAGTAGTTTTGGCTTTTTTTTGCTAAAAATTCTAACGCATCTTGGCAGAAAAATTGGATTTTTTGAGTGTTTAAAATCTGCTGATTTTGCTCTAATGCTTGGTAGGCAGATAAATTTTTCTCAACTCCGATAACCGATTTTGCCCCACGGGACAAGGCTTCAAAGCTCAAAGCTCCACTGCCTGCGAAAAGGTCAAGGTAAGTTTTTTGCTCGGCTTCAAAGCTAATCCAATTAAATAAAGTTTCACGAATTTTGCCAGAAGTAGGGCGCAAACCGATGGCATCGGGTGCCCGGCATTCACCTGCAAACCGAGTGAATTAGCGTATTTTGCCATAGTTTTAATTTGCTCAAAAGTGGTCAGTTTTTCCATCTCATTTGCAGCATCGGCGTAATGTCCGGTATGCAGCTCAATCACTGGCGCACCGCAGGTTTTAGCGGCATCAATTTGTTGTTTTTGAGCATCAATAAATAATGAAACTGTAATATTTGCAGCCGCCAATTCAGCGCAAATATCAGTCATTTTCGGGATTTTCGAGGCGACATCCAGCCCGCCTTCAGTGGTCAATTCCTCGCGTTTTTCTGGCACGAGGCAGCAGTCATTTGGCTTAATTTGCCCGGCAATCCGCAGCATTTCAGCGGTTGCAGCCATTTCCAAATTCATCTTAGTAGCCAGCTGATAACGCAATAATTCCACATCGCTGTCCTGAATGTGCCGCCGGTCCTCACGCAGGTGCAAAGTGATGCTATCAGCGCCAGATTTTTCACACAGCAGCGCCGCCTCAATCGGCGATGGATATGGCGCTCCCCGAGCCTGACGCAAAGTGGCAATATGGTCAATATTTACCCCTAAATAAATACTCATTTTAGCTGCTCATTTTTGTTAATTGGAGTGAAAATCAAAGACCGACTTTGCAGTGGCTTATCGCCTAACAGCTGCTCTAAACGCTGGCGGTTAAGGTTTCTGCAAATTTTTAATTGGCTCAAATCCGGCATATTTTCCAATCCATTTAAAGACATTTTATTTAACAAAATCCCAGATATTTTACCGCTAATATTTTTGCGAAAACCAGATTGCTGAAGGTATTCGTAAGACTCATTTTCCTCAATCGGCATCTGCTCCACATCTCTCGCAAAGTCAAGCCCATAGCCGATTTGCGCCAATAAATTATTTTCAAACAAGCGCAATAACCATAATTTTGACTCCGCTTCTAAAGTGGCAATCTGGCAAATCAGCCGCTGATAAGCCTCAAATAACGCCAAATAAACATCATTTTCAGGCAACAAACGCTCAATCAGCTCATTCACATAAATACTCAAAATCAGCGTCTCGCCGCTCAGAACTCTTGGCAAATCATCAGTTTCCCAATGAGTTAGAGTTTGCAGTTTTCCCCTGCCGCTAAAGGAAATACTAAGCTTTTGGAACATTTGAATATTGGTTTTTGCAGCCCGAATTCCACGCCCGACCAAGCGAATTTTGCCGTAATCACGGGTGAAAAAATCCAGTAGTAATGAATTATTTTTGAAAGTCCGGCGATGAATCAAAAAAGCCGGCGTCAGCTCAATTTTACTCATAGCCTAAAGAAGCCAAAGTGCGCTTGTCATCTGACCAGCCGCTGGAGACTTTTACCCAAAGTTGCAAGAAAACTTTTCTGCCTAAAAAGCCTTCAATGCTAAGTCTTGCCTCAGTTCCGATGAGTTTTAGCATTGCGCCTTTTTTGCCAATTACGATATTTTTTTGCGAAGATTTAGCAACATAAATTCTTGCTGAAATCCTTTGCAAATCGCCGTCTAACTCGTATTTTTCCACATCAACGGTTAAATCGTAAGGCAGCTCATCGTCTAAATTTCGCATCAGTTTTTCACGAATAAATTCGGCAACAATGAATTTTTCGCTGCTATCAGTAATAAAATCTGCAGCAAAAATAAGACCTTGTTCGGGCAGATATTTTAAGATTAATTGCCGTAAATTCTGGCTGTCTTTTTTCTCAAAAGCCGATAATGGAAAGGTTTCAGCCGCCTGATATTTTTGATTAATTTTCTGCAAAAACGGCAGCACAGCTTGCACTGAGGCGAATTTATCAATTTTATTTATACATAAAATCACCGGCACTTCCACTTTGGAAATATGCTCCAAAACTCGCCCATCTTCCTTAGTCCATTTGCCGGCTTCCAGCAGCCATAAAATCACATCAACCTCTTTGATACTACTGCTTGCAGCCCGATTCATATAGGAATTTATCGCCTTTTTTTTGCCGATATGAATGCCCGGAGTATCAACAAAAACCATCTGATAATCAGCGGCAGTATCAATGGCGTGAATGCGATGGCGAGTGGTCTGCGGACGATGCGAAGTGATTGATAATTTTTGCCCAATCATCTCGTTAATCAATGTAGATTTGCCCACATTTGCCCGCCCGACAACGGCAATAAATCCAGCTTTCATACGACTCCGAGCTTGTCTAATAAAATCTGCGCACAGGCTTGCTCGGCGTATTTGATGCTTTTTGCGTTTCTTGTAATCTGCATTTTTGGCTTTTGCAAAACGCAGCGGACCGTGAAAATTGCGTTATGGTCTTTGCCTTTGCTGCTGATGAGTTGGTATTCTGGCAATGGATTTTTAT
>JAAOIF010000011.1 GCA_015163925.1 Candidatus Thioglobus sp. | reverse complement strand
GCAAGCGGAATTGCGGCGGCGGTAATTAGTGCTAGAAATTCCAAAAGTGTGGATTATCGGATGAAAAATTTGGGCATTGAGCATTTTTATCAGGGGCAAAATGACAAGCTAATTGCCTTTGCCGAGCTGCTGAAAAAGTTAAATATTAGTGCTGATGAAGTGGCTTATATGGGCGATGATGTGATTGATTTGCCGGTGATGCAAAAGGTCGGATTTGCAGTGGCAGTCGCTAATTCCCACGATTTGGTCAAGCAAAATTCTGATTTTATTACTAATAAAAGCGGCGGGCATGGAGCGGTCAGAGAGGCGATAGATTTTGTCCTCAAAGCGCAAAATAAATTTGATGCTGCTGTAAAAATTTATCTCTCATGACCGAATTTCAACAACATTGCTACCGCACCTTAAAAACCAAAGTGCCGGCCGGCAAAGTTACTACCTACGGAGGTTTGGCAAAATTAATGGGAGGCAATCCTAATGCCGGTCGCGCCGTTGGTTCGGCAATGAACAAAAACCCATTTGCGCCAGAAGTGCCTTGTCACCGCGTGGTTAAAGCAAATGGCGATTTAGGCGGATTTAATCAGGGCAGTGAAACAAAAATACAACGCCTAAAATTTGAGGGCGTCGCTGGACGGATGCCGGCATTAAACAAATCAGTTTCCAAGAAAATCTGCCCATCGGTAATGGAAATCACATTAGTCGGCACAAAAGCTGAGACATCGCCGCCCTGAGTTTCAATAATCGGCAACGCCGTCAGCGAGCCGGTTTGCCCCTTAACTTTGCCTTTCGTGAAGGCTTCCACATATTCTGCATTCACCCTTGAAGCCCGCTCCAACAGCCGAGAATGCAGATAAAACACATCGCCCGGATAAGCCTCACGCCCCGGAGGTCGCTTCAACAGTAATGAAACCTGCCGATAAGCCCATGCCTGCTTGGTTAAATCGTCATAAACAATCAAAGCATCTTCGCCGCGGTCACGGAAATATTCTCCCATCGCGCAGCCGGCATACGGCGCAATGTATTGCAGGGCGGCGGAATCAGCGGCACTCGCATTTACCACAATAGTATTTTCCAGCGCTCCGTGTTCCTCCAATTTCCTCACCACTGCGGCAACTGAGGAATCCTTTTGCCCAATCGCCACATATACACATTTCACGCCGGTATTTTTCTGGTTAATAATTGCATCCACCGCCACGGCAGTTTTGCCAGTTTGCCGGTCGCCAATAATCAGTTCTCGCTGCCCCCGTCCGACCGGAACCATCGCATCAATCGCTTTAATGCCAGTCTGAATCGGCTCATTTACACTTTGCCGCTCAATCACTCCGGGCGCCACCACCTCCAGCGGCCGCTCGCCCTGAGCCTTAATCTCACCCTTGCCGTCAATCGGCTTGCCCAGCGGACTTACCACCCGCCCGAGCATCGCCTCGCCGACCGGAACTTCCACCAAACGCTTAGTGCATTTGACAATATCGCCTTGTGAAATATGCAAATAATCGCCCAAAATCACCGCTCCGACCGAGTCTTGCTCAAGGTTCAAAGCCATTCCAAAAGTATTATTCGGAAATTCCAGCATCTCACCAAATTGCACATCACTCAGGCCGTGAATCCGCACAATCCCATCGCTGACGCTAATTACCGTGCCTTGCGTCCGCGCAGTTGCTTTAAAATCAAAACCTTGAATTTGTTGTTTGATTAAATCACTAATTTCGTTGGCGTTTAATTGCATAATTTTTCCTCTTTTGTAATGTTTTTGTAATGTTTTAATTAGCCGACAGGCGGCTTTGCAACTCCGCTGTCCGCGCCTGAATTGATAAATCAATCACTTTATCGCCAGATTTTATCAGCACTCCGCCGAGCAAATTTTCATCAACTCTGGCGTTGATTTTAATATGAGAATTGTATTTTTTGCTCAAATCGCCGACTAATTGCTGCTGCTGCTGCCGGCTTAATTCATACGCACTTACAACCTCAAAAGCCTTGCTATCACTGCTAATATTACTCATTTCAGTAAATAATTGCAAAATACTCGGCAGGGCAGAAAAGCGTGAATTTTCCAATAATAATTCCACAAAAGCGCCTTCCTCAGCACTAATTGAACGCTTTAAAACTGAGGCAAATAATGCTTTAGCAGCAGCGATTTTTGCCACTTTTGCAACACTCGGAGAGGCAATAAAAGCTTGCATGTTTTTATCCTCAGCGAGTGCCGCCCCGGCGTGCAAAACCTCAGACCAGCTGGCGTGTGAGCTGTTTTTAGCGGCAATTTCAAAAATTGCATTCGCATAAGGTTTGGCGATGAAAGTCGGTTCCATAGGCAATTCTACAAGGTTTGCGCCAATTTTCCAAGCATATCTTGATGAGTCCGAGCATCCACTTCTTTGGCTAAAACCGAGCTCACGCCCTGCATTACCAAGCCGGAAACTTGCTCTTTTAACTCATTCTTAACGCGTTTGGATTCTTGCTCAATTTGCGCCTTAGCATTTAGCTTGATTTTATCGGCTTGCTCGGCGGCAACTCCCTTCGCATCTTCAACCATAGTCGCTGCTTGGCGGCCAGCATTCGCAATAATTTCAGCCGCTTGGTCCTTAGAGGCAGCTAATATTTCTTGTGATTTTTGCTGGGCTTCCTTGTGTTCTGAAAGTCCCCGCTCGGCTGCTAATAAGCCACTTTCAATACGCTTTTTGCGTTCTTCCATAGCAGCCACAAGCGGCGGCCAGACAAACTTCATACAAAACCATGTAAACATGGCAAACATAATCATTTGCCCAAATAAAGTTGCGTTTATATTCATAATTTATTCACAATTTTAATCAAAATATTCTGACTTTTTAAACTGCAAAAACCAAATATAAACCAATCGCCAAAGCAATAATCGGCAAGGCATCAACCAAACCCATTACAATAAACATTTGCGTTCTCAGCATCGGCAAAAGCTCTGGCTGGCGAGCCACACTTTCCAAAAACTTTGAGCCTAAAGTTCCAATTCCAATCGCCGCACCCAATGCTCCTAAGCCCATTGCTACCGCCCCAGCTAAAAATAATATACTTTGTTCCATTTTCTTACTCCCTTTTTTAAAAAAAATTAATGCTCAGTTTGATGAGCCATATCCATATAAACAATCACTAAAGTCATAAAAATAAAGCCTTGTAATAATACAATTAAAATATGAAAAATCGCCCACGGCAACGATAATGACCAGCCAATCCAATACGGAAACAGGGCGATGAGGATAAAAATCAGCTCGCCGGCGTACATATTCCCAAACAGCCGCAAAGCCAGTGATACCGGCCTTGCCAACAGTCCGATGCCTTCTAATAATAAATTCACCGGAAACATCATTTTACCAAACGGATGAAACGCCAGCTCGCCAATAAAACCGCCCAAGCCTTTATTTTTAATTGAATAATAAATCATCAAAATAAAAATCCCCAAAGACATACCAAATGTGGCGTTCGGGTCAGCGGTCGGCACTACTTTGAGATATTCCACTCCAGCCAGCGCGGCGATTTGTGGAAGCAAATCCACCGGCAATAAATCCATCGTATTCATCAGCACAATCCACACAAAACAAGTCAGCGCTAATGGGGCAATCAGCGGATTTTTGCCGTTAAATGAGCCGCTAACATTTTCATTAATAAAATCAATTATGCTTTCAATAAAATTCTGAAATCCGCTCGGAGTACTAATTGTCATATTTTTTCCAACTCGGCGAAAAACCAATAAAAACAAGGCTCCCAGCACAAACGAAAATCCCAAAGTGTCCAAATGAAACGCCCAAAATCCCATCGCTTTTGCCTCAGCAGCACTATGAGCTATGCCCCATTCGCCATCTGGAAATTGCCCGTAAGTGAGGTTTTGCAAGTGGTGTTTGATGTATTCACCAGAAGTTAGCGCTGAATTTGTTGACATTATTTTTGCCTAAATCTCATTAAAAATATCATTAAAAATCATTAAAAATGCTATAAAAAAAACATAAATTATACAGTCTGAGGCATAAAAATCAAAGGCGTTTTGGCGAATTTTTGGCAGATATATTTGACAATCGGCAGAACTCACTTAATAATATACTTTTATCAAGTCAAATTCAGTGAAAATTATGGCACAAATTGTTGTTATCGGCGCAAGCACAGGCGGTCTGCCTTGTGCTTATGACCTTAAAAAAACATTGGGCAAAAACCACCAAGTGACGGTTATTTCCAATAATCCAAATTTTAATTTTATTCCCTCAAACCCTTGGCTGGCGGTCGGTTGGCGGTCGCAAGAGGATATTAGTTTTGAATTAGCGCCAAGACTAAAACGCAAAGGAATTGAGCTAATTATCGGCGAGGCGACTGAGATTAAGCCGGATGAAAATCAGGTAATTGTCGGCGAGCAAGTCGTAGATTATGATTATTTGGTTTTAGCCACCGGGCCGAAATTAGCATTTGACGAAGTGGCTGGGCTGGGGCCAGATGGTTTTAGTGTCTCAATTTGCACCACCGAGCATGCCGAAATTGCCCATCAGCAATGGGAAATATTTTGCAATAACGGCGGCGGGCCTATTGTAGTAGGGGCTGTGGCCGGGGCTTCGTGCTTTGGGCCGGCGTATGAATTTGCCGCAATTATGGATACTGATTTGAAAAAACGCTCCATTCGGGACAAATGCCCGATAACTTTTGTAACCGCCGAACCCTACCTCGGCCACTTAGGACTGGGCGGCGTGGGCGATTCCAAGGGCTTGTTAGAATCGGAATTTAGACACCGGCATATCAAATGGATTACTAATGCAAAAGTCGCTGAAGTCGGCGAAAATATGGTGCTGGTGGAGCAAGTAAATGATAGCGGCGAAACCGTCAAAACCCTTGAAGTGCCAAGCTTGCACACGATGCTGCTGCCGGCTTTTAAGGGAGTTGATGTGGTGGCAAATCTTGCGAATATTAACGCAGAATATGTCAATCCGCGCGGCTTCGTGCAAGTCAATGAATTTCAGCAATCAGTGGTAAAAAACAACATTTTTGCCATCGGAGTAAATATTGCCATACCGCCAGTTGAAACCACGCCAATCCCTTGCGGCACGCCGAAAACTGGCTATATGATTGAATCAATGGCGGCGGCGGCGGTGGGAAATATTGCTGATATGATTGCCGGTAAATCGCCGTCTCACATTCCCACTTGGAACGCGGTTTGCATTGCCGATTTCGGCGACACCGGTGCGGCATTTGTTGCTGTGCCGCAGATTCCACCCCGCAATGTCACTTGGTCAAAAAAGAGCAAAATGATGCATTTGGCAAAAATCGCCTTTGAAAAATTCTTCATTCGCAATATGAAAAACGGCAATCCTGAGCCAGTTTACCAAAAATACATCCTTAAAATGCTCGGCATCGAACGCCTCAAAAAATGACAAGGTTCTGCCTTGGAATCTTGGAATATTAAATTTCCCCTGTCATTCTGAACTCCAGCCACTTGTCATTCTGAACTCCAGCCACTTGTCATTCTGAACTCCAGCCGCTTGTCATTCTGAACTCCAGCCGCTTGTCATTCTGAACTCCAGCCACTTGTCATTCTGAACTCCAGCCGCTTGTCATTCTGAACTTGATTCAGAATCTCATCTTGTAAAAACGAGACCCTGAATCAAGTTCAGGGTGACAGTAGTTTTTTCAGGGTGATAGGTGGAGGGCTGCTGAAAATATTAGTGGCTGAGTTCAAGCATCTCGGCGGCGGCGTGGCGAGTTTTTTCGGTAATAACAGAACCACCTAAAATTCGGGCAATTTCATCAACTTTTTCAGCCTCAGAAAGCTGCTCCACTGCGGTCTGAGCGCCGGTTTCATTTTGAGTTTTGCTCACCCGCAAATGCTGCCGAGCGAAGGCTGCCACTTGGGCCAAATGAGTGATGCAAATCACTTGGTAAGTGGCGGATAATTCTTGCAGCCGCCGCCCTACAACCTCCGCCACTGCGCCGCTGATGCCTACATCCACCTCATCAAAAATCAGGGTTGGAGCTAATTGTGAATTGCTGCCGACCACGGCAATCGCCAGAGAAATCCGCGAAAGCTCGCCGCCGGAGACGATTTTATTGAGCAATTTAAAATCCTGTCCCAGATTGGTTTTGACCAAAAATTGCGCCGCCTCAGCGCCGTTCAAATGCACCCCATCGGGCTTGGAAACTAAGTCAATTTTAAACTCACTGGCGGGCATTCCGAGCAGCCTCATGGTCTGGCTGACTTGGACGGAAAGCTGGGCGGCGCTTGAGGTTCTGGCATTTGACAAAGCCGCCGCCTGAGTTTTGTAATTGCCCTCCAGAGCGTCCAGCTGGGCGCATAATTCATCCAAAGAATCAGCGCCCAGAGCAATTTCATCCAGCTGTTTTTTGAGGTCGGCTTGCACAATTAATAAGTCCTGAATTTTGCAATTATGCTTCCTGCCGAGCTCGTGAAATTCCGAAATTCTGGACTCCATATTACTACTCGCCTCTTCGTCAATCGTCAAGGCATTTAGGTAATTTTCCAGCTCATAAACTGCCTCTTGAGTTTGCAGCTGCGCCGAGCTTAAAAGTGCCGCCGCCGGTGCTAATTTCTTATCCATTGCTAACGCCGCAGAGAGCTTGTGGCTGAGGTTTGGCAGCTGAATATTAGCTCCAGTTTCGGACTCTAATTGCTCCAAAATCTCTGAGATTTCTGCGGTTAAAGCCTGAGAATTAGCACTAATTTTGAAATCAGCCTCAATATTATTTAACTCATTTTGGCTCAGTTGAGCTTGCTTTAATTCTTCCAACTGATGGGCAAATAACTCTTGCTGCTGCAAGGCTGTGGCTTGATTTTGGCGGATATTATCAATTTTAGTTTTGAGGTTTTTATGCTCGCCGACCAGCAAATTCAACGCCGATTTCTGCTCGCCGAGACCGGCATAATCGTCTAATACAAGCAGTTGCTGGTCGGGACGCAAGAGTAATTGATGCTCATTTTGCCCGTGCATATCAATTATCAACTCGCCCAGAGAGCGTATCACCGCCAGCCCCACGCCCACGCTATTGACAAAGGCTTTGGATTTGCCGTCTGCTCCAATCACCCGCCGCAGCACGCATTCGCCGTTATCGTCTAAGGCTTGAGATTGCAAAAAGGCTTGCACGGCTTGGTTATTTTCAACGGCAAAAACAGCGGTGATTGAGGCTTTATCCTTGCCGTGACGGACTAAATCGGTGCTGCCACGATTGCCAAGTGCTAAGTTTAGGGCTTGTAAAACAATGGATTTGCCGGCGCCGGTTTCGCCAGTAATTGCACTCATACCGGGCTGAAAAGATAATTCTAAGCTTTCAACAACCGCTAAATTTGTAACACTCAGGCCGGTAATCATCTAAATGATTTGGCAGCCGCTATTTATTCCAATGCAATTTGCTGCGTAAAATACTAAAAAAATCATAATCTTGCGGATGAATTAGCTTTAACGATTTTTTGTGTTTTTTGATAAATACATCTTTGTCGGCGTGAATTGGCGCTGAAACCTGACCATCAATAATCAGGCTGGCTCCGTGTTTTGGCTCTTTGAGGCGAATTCTCACTTCGTCTCCAGCATTGAAAATAAATGGCCGATAAGTCATCGCATGCGGAGAAATATACACCAAAGATATAGCATCCACGCCGGTATTGATAATCGGGCCGCCGCTTGATAACGCATAAGCGGTTGAGCCGGTCGGAGTGTTGACAATTATGCCATCAGCCGAGCCATTATTCACAAATTTGCCGTTGATATAAACATCGGCATTTATCATTCTGGGGGCGGTGGAACGGTGAAAAACCACATCGTTCAAGGCCTGATGCTCTTCGCCGTCTGAGGTTTTGCAAGTCAGCATAAAACGCTCTTCGGTATTGTATTGTCCAGCCAAAACATTTTCAATTGTATCAAACATTTTATCAGCGTTAATATCAGTTAAAAAGCCCAGCCGACCAAGGTTTACGCCTAAAAGTGGAATTTCTGCATCAACAAAATTCCGCGCTGCGCCAACAAAAGTTCCATCGCCGCCTAAAACAATAACCATTTCTGCACTATCAATAATATCTTGTTGGTAAAATACTACTTTTATGCCTAAGCCTTTTAAGAATTTACGCAACTTGCTGGCGACTTCCTCGCTGGTTGGGTCGTTTGGTTTGGTAATTAAGCCTACTACATTAAACATAGGAAATATCCTAATTTACAAAAAACAATCATTTTAACAGTTACTGAGAACAATTATGAGTGAAAACAAAAAAAAACCCACAAAAACTATTAAAGATAAAAAACCTAATTCCCAAGATTTGCAGCAGCAGCTTGACATTGCCCAGCAATCCACTAAAGATAATTGGGACAAATTATTGCGTTCTCAGGCGGAAATGGAAAACCTCAAACGCCGTCATACTAAGGATTTGGAAAATGCTCATAAATTTGCATTGCTTGATTTTGCCAAGTCGTTATTAGAGGTCAAAGATTCAATGACAATGGGGCTGAAAACCGCACAGCAAGAGGCGGCTACGGTTTCCCATATTGTTGAAGGCTTGCAAATGACTGATAAAATTTTCATTAATACTTTGCAAAAATTTGGGGTGGAAATTATAAATCCGGAAAATGAGGAATTTAATCCAGAATTTCACGAAGCTGTAACGGCGGTGGCTGCAGCCGGTAAATCGGCAAATTCAATTGTGGAAGTGGTGCAAGTCGGTTTTACTTTGAATGCCCGTCTGCTGCGTCCGGCGATGGTAATTGTGGCTCAATAATCAAACTCTAACTGGCAAAATTTTAAGGTTATAATTGCAATTATGAAACATTTTTTACTAACATTTTTGCTAATTTTTACTGCATCAAATTATGCACAAGGCGAAGTCTTGTCAGCCGACCAAGCCTTTGATTTTAAAGCAAAAATCGTTAATAATGAAATCCGCCTGAACTGGAAAATCGCCAGAGGCCACTATTTATATAAAGACAAAATTAGCATCAGCGCCGACCTCCCAGAACGGCTCGGGGCGGCAAATTTTCCGCCAGCAGAAATTCAAAATGATGTATTTTTTGGCGCTACCAGCATTTATCGTAAAAATGTTGAAATCCGTCTGCTGCTGCTGCCCGGCGTGGAAAAATCTATTGTTCTGACGGTAATTTATCAAGGTTATGCCGATATTGGAATTGGTTATCCGCCGATTAAAAAGTCGGTTACTTTGGCGCTAAAATCCACAAAATTCCCCAGCGTGGATGGCGCATTTGACTTACTGGCAAAGGCTCAATCCAAAGCCCGGTCTGTGTTTGCTGGCATTACTGATGAAGTCCCGTTGCCGCCTGACAAGGCATTTAAACTAACTGTTCTGGCGGTAAATGCCAATAAATTAAAGGCAATTTGGGACATTCACCCAGATTATTATTTGTATCATGACAAATTTTCCTTTGCTCTAAATGGCGCAAAAATCGGCAAAATTAAACTGCCCAAAGGCAAAATCAAAAACGACCTCACATTTGGCAAAGTGGAAGTGCATAAAAACCAAGTGGAGGTTGAGATTCCACTGCAAAATATTCATTCAAAAAGCGTCAGTCTGACTGCAAATTATCAAGGCTGCTGGGAGGGTGGAGTTTGCTATCCGCCGCAGCAGAAAACCTTGCAAATCCCTTTAGTAGCAAAGGTTTTGGGGCAATCCATTAGTAATAATTCTAACACTTTTGAGCCTGCTGAAACCTCCAAAACCGAGCTAACCGAAGCCGAACAAATCATTCAATCTCTGCAAGGCAAAAGCTTTTATTCGCTATTATTTTTCTTTTTTATTGCCGGTTTGGGCGCAGCTTTCACTTCCTGTGTTTTGCCGATGATGCCGATTTTATCAACAATTATTATCGGCCAAGCGCAGAAAATATCCACCAAAAAAGCCTTTTTTATGTCACTAATATTTGTAATATTTATGGCTCTGGCTTACGCTTTGATTGGAATTTTATTTGCAAAATCAGGCGAGCAAATCCAAATTGTCTTGCAAAATCCTTGGGTTTTGGTCGGATTTAGCCTGATTTTTGTGGCTTTGGCATTTTCAATGTTTGGTTATTTTGAGATTAAAATTCCAAACTCTTTGCAAAATAAACTCACCCAAATTAGCAATAAACAAAAGGGCGGCAGCTTCATCGGCGTGGCGATTATGGGATTTTTATCAGCACTAATTGTCGGGCCTTGCTCGGCACCGATTTTAAGTGCGGCACTTTTGTATATTGCCCAGTCAAATGTTGATAATATTTGGCTTGGAGCTGGCTCATTATTTGCCCTCGGAATGGGAATGGGAATGCCGCTAATTGTCGCTGGCACGGGGGTTGCAATGCCAAAACCGGGGGCGTGGATGGACGCCGTCAAGCAAGTGTTTGGAGTAATTATGTTAGGGCTGGCGATTTACTTTATCCAGCGGGTGCTGCCGGCGAATATTGCTCTAATTTTATGGGCATTATTACTAACAATTTCCCCGATTGCAATGGGCGTTTTTGCGAATGCCACAACCCCTTGGCGGCGGATATTTAAAGCTATTGGGCTGATTATTTTGGGCTATGGAATTTTGCTCTGGGTGCTGGTAGCACGCGGCGGCGGCGATATGTTTGCTCCGCTCTCAGGCTACGGTTTATCAAGCATTGAGGGGCAACAGCAGCAAGCGCATATTACTTTTAAACCCATCAAATCAATCCAAGATTTAGACCAAGAATTACGCCAAGCTCGGCAAAATAATCAGGCTCTGGTGCTGGATTTTTACGCCGACTGGTGCATTTCTTGCAAGGCGCTGGAGCGAATTGTATTTTCCAATTCACAAGTGGTTGAGAATATGCAAAATGTGGTTGCCTTACAAGCTGATGTGACCAAAAATAATGCCGCTGATAAGGCTCTAATGCGGCGTTTTAACATAGTCGGGCCGCCGGCGATTTTGTTTTTTAAAGCCGGAATTGAAAAACGCTCACAGCGGATTATTGGCGAAATTAGTGCTGAGAATTTTATTAGCCGTTTGCAGCAAGCCAAATAAAAAAGTAGTGAAAATGCCGATAACTTCTATTAAAATTCACGATATTGCTGGTAAAATCATTTTTCTTAATACTTAAAAAAAACTCAAATGGCGGATATTTTATTACTCAACGGACCAAATCTGAATATGCTTGGAAAACGAGAGCCGGACCGGTATGGCAGCCAGAGTTTAGCGGAAATTGTCAAGCATCTGAGCGGCTTGGCAAAGCAAGCAAATCTTACGCTAACGCACCATCAGGACAACGCTGAGGCTGGTTTGATTAAGCGAATTCATCAAGCGCTTGAGGAAAAAATCAGCTATATTATTATCAATCCGGCGGCTTTTACTCATACCTCTGTGGCGCTACGGGACGCACTTTTGGCTGTGGAGATTGCATTTACTGAAGTACATTTGTCTAATATTTATCAGCGTGAAGAATTTCGCCAGCACTCTTATTTTTCCGATATTGCCGCTGGCGTAATCTGCGGTTTTGGGGCGTTAGGATACGAATTTGCCATTAACGCCGCCATCAAACATATTAATAATAAAACTATTTAGGGAGCAAAAATGGACATTCGCAAAGTAAAAAAACTGATGGAATTATTGGAACAATCTGGCATGGCTGAGGTGGAAATTCACGAGGGGGAAGAGTCAATTCGCATTGCCAGATTTGACAAAAACCCAGTGGCAGCAATGCCTCCAGCCGCTCCGGCAGTAACAGCTCCAGCAGTCCCAGCCGCAGAAACCCCTGAAACTCCAGCCGCAGCCGCAGACGGCCACCCGATTACTTCGCCGATGGTCGGCACTTTTTACGCCAGCGCCGCGCCCGACTCCGCCGCCTTTGTCAGCATCGGCACGCATGTAAATCAGGGCGACACGGTTTGTATCATTGAGGCGATGAAAATTATGAACCAAATTGAAGCCGACCAGTCCGGAACAGTAACTGAAATCCTATGCTCTGACGGCGATGCAGTAGAATTTGGGCAAACTTTAGTGGTAATAAAATAGCAAAATCGTGGATAAAATCAACAAAATCCTCATTGCTAATCGGGGCGAAATTGCCCTGCGGATTTTGCGTGCTTGCAAGGAATTAGGCATCAAAACCGTGGCAGTTTACTCCACCGCTGACAAGCAGCTAAAGCATGTGCGGCTGGCGGATGAGGCCGTTTGCATTGGCGCGCCGCCCTCCGCCGACAGCTATTTGAATATTCCTGCCATTATTAGTGCTGCTGAGGTCACGCATGCGGACGCAATTCATCCGGGCTATGGATTTTTGTCTGAGAATGCCGATTTTGCCCAGCGGGTGGAGAAAAGTGGCTTTATTTTTATCGGTCCTCGGGCTGAAAATATTCGCATTATGGGCGATAAAGTTGCTGCCATTGCCGCCATGCAAAAGTCCGGAGTGCCTTGTGTGCCGGGCTCTGACGGCGGACTCGGCGCTGACGCTAAAGAAAATATTAAATTAGCCAATAAAATCGGCTTTCCAATTATCATTAAAGCCTCTGGCGGCGGTGGCGGTCGGGGCATGCAAGTGGTGAAAAAATCCGCTGATTTGCTTGCCGCCATTGAGCTTGCAAGGTCTGAGGCTGTAAGTTTTTTCGGCAATCCGCAAGTGTATATGGAAAAATTTCTCACCACTCCGCGCCATATTGAAATCCAAATTCTGGCGGACGAATACGGCAATTCGGTGCATCTGGGCGAACGCGATTGCTCCATGCAGCGCCGCCATCAAAAAGTGGTTGAAGAGGCTCCAGCCCCCGGTATCAGCCAGAAACTCCGCAATAAAATCGGCAAAGTCTGCGCTGACGCTTGCAAATCCATCAACTACCGCGGCGCTGGCACTTTTGAATTTTTGTTTGAAAATGATGAATTTTATTTTATTGAAATGAACACCCGCGTGCAGGTTGAGCATCCGGTGACCGAAATGATTACCGGAGTGGATATTGTGCGGGCGCAGATTCTGATTGCTGACGGGCAAAAACTCGCATTTTCGCAAGCCGATATTAGTATTAAAGGCTTTGCGATT
>JAAOIF010000119.1 GCA_015163925.1 Candidatus Thioglobus sp. | reverse complement strand
ATTCAGGCTGAGGCGATTTTGGAGCTAAAACTTCGCCATTTGGCTAAATTAGAAGAGGTAAAAATCCAAGCCGAGCAAGCAGAATTAGCCACTGAAAAAGACAAATTAGAGTTATTACTATCAAGTGAAAATCGGCTGAAAACCTTTATTAAAAAGGAATTACAAGCCATTGTTAAGGAATTTGGCGATGAGCGCCGCTGTAAAATTATCGCAAATGTCAGCTCGGCGCAAGCCTTCAACGAAGACGACTTAATGCCGGCTGAAAATATGACCATCGTCCTCAGCAGCAAGGGCTGGGTCCGCAGCGCCAAAGGGCATGAGATTGACCCGACCACGCTAAACTACAAATCCGGCGACGAATATTTGCTAAGTGTCAAAGGGCGAAGTAACAAAAACGCAATTTTCATTGATTCAACTGGGCGCTCATACACCTTACCAGCCAACGCTTTGCCGAGTGCCAGAGGGCAGGGCGAGCCGCTAACTGGCAAATTATCTCCGCCTGCCGGGGCGCAATTTGTTGATGTTTTGATGGGCGAAGACACGCAAAAAATCTTGCTTTCATCCGATGCCGGCTATGGATTTGTTGCCACAATCAAAGACTTATTATCCAGCAGACAAGCCGGCAAACACACGCTATCACTGCCGATGGAGTCAAAAGTTATGCGAGTTGTTTTGGTAAATGATATGGAATCTGAGTTCGTCTCCGTTGCCACAAATCGTGGTAGATTGCTGGTTTTCCCCATCAGCGAGCTGCCGATTTTAGCCAAAGGCAAGGGCAATAAACTCATTCAAATTCCCAGCAAAAACATCAAAGCCAGAGAGGAATTTGTGCTTGGAATTTGCGTCTTGTCACCGGCTCAAAGCCTTAAAGTATATGCCGGCAAGCGCCATTTGAGCATTAAATTTTCCGACCTTGAAAACTACATTTCTCATAGGGCAAAACGCGGCAATTTATTACCAAAAGGCTATCAAAATATCTCAAAAATCCAAGCAGTGGATTAGCCGATTTGCCTTGAATTATAGGTATAATTATTGTTTTATTTTTCCAATTTTTCCGAATTTTAAATTATGTTCGTCCTAAAAATTGTAACTGATTTTGCCGCCGCCCATTCCTTGCGAAATTACCCCGGTGATTGCGCCCGTTTGCATGGGCATAATTGGCAAGTGGAGGCTTTGGTTGGCGCTGAGAAATTGGATGAAAACGGTATAGCCATTGACTTTCGCCAGATTAAAACTCACACTAAAACCGTGATAAAACGCTTGGACCATCAATATTTGAATGAAATTTCACCTTTTGACAAACTCAATCCTACCGCTGAAAATTTAGCAAAATATCTATATGAAGAGGTCGGAAAACTAATTAACAATCAAACAGTTATGCTCAAGGAAATAATTATTTGGGAAACTCCCAGAGCGTCTGTTAGTTACTCTAAAGGATAAATTATGAGCAAAAATCTGCCTGATACGCAAAACACAAAAGACACCCGAAAAATCAAAATTGATAAGGTCGGAGTTAAGGATATTTCCCATCCGATTACCTTTGTAAACCGTGATGGCAAGCGGATTTCAAGCATTGGCAATTTCACCATGACCGTAACTTTGCCCGAGGACACGAAAGGCACGCATATGTCGCGTTTTGTTGAAATTCTAAACGAGGGCGATTGCGAATTTAGCAGCAGTAATTTTGATAAAATCATTGATAAAGTGCGGCTGAAATTGGAAGCTTCAAGCGCTCATATTCGGCTTGATTTTCCATTTTTCCGCAACAAAACTGCGCCCTCATCCAAGGTAAAATCGCTAATGGATTATCAGGTAACTTTGTATGGCCGCTTGGAAAATTCCGCCTCTGAGGTGATGATGAAAGTGGTGGTTCCGGTAACGAGTTTATGCCCTTGCTCCAAAAGTATTTCCAAATATGGAGCTCACAATCAGCGCTCTCACATTACCATAAAAGTCCGCGCCGCCGCCGGCAAAGCCTTATATATTGAGGATTTAATCGATTTAGCCGAACGCAAAGCCTCATGCGAATTGTATGGAATTTTAAAGCGAGAGGACGAAAAAGTAGTAACCGAGCGGGCGTATGACAATCCGGCATTTGTGGAGGATTTAGTCCGTGATATTGCCGTTGAACTCAACTCTGACGAGCGCATTTGTTATTACCGCTTGGAATCGGAGAATTTTGAGTCAATTCACAACCACTCGGCTTACGCTTTGATTGAAAATAATAAGGCTTAAAAATTAATAATGCTTAAAAAAATACTCAAAAAAATCAGCAATATTCGCATAACAAAAGCGGAATCCATAGCTCCGCCGATGGTTTATATTAAGCGTTATGGGGCAAATCAGGCGCAATCTAATTTTATTGCCCAGCAGCGCAAAACCATTGCTAATATCATCAAAGGCACGGACCGGCGCTTGCTCGTTGTGGTCGGCCCTTGCTCAATTCACGACCCGAAAGCGGCGCTGGATTATGCTCAAAAATTAGCCAAAATTAGAGATGAATTAGCGCAAGATTTGTTCATTGTAATGCGAGTTTATTTTGAAAAACCACGCACCACAATCGGCTGGAAAGGCTTGATTTACGACCCCGATTTGGACAATAGTTTTAATATGGAAAAAGGCTTCGGCTTGGCTCGTGGCTTGCTTTTGGACTTAGCAAAAATGCGCATTCCGACTGCCACCGAATATTTGGATTTAATCACTCCGCAATACATTTCCGATTTAATTTCATGGGGAGCAATCGGCGCTAGAACCACTGAAAGCCAGACCCACCGCGAGTTAGCGTCCGGATTGTCCGGCCCCGTGGGCTTCAAAAACGGCACTCAGGGCGATATTAAAGTGGCAGTGGATGCGGTGATTTGCGCCGCCAGCTCGCATATGTTTTGGTCAATTAACAAAAAAGGCATGGCAAATCGCTACACCACCGCCGGCAATCCTAATTGCCATATCATCTTGCGCGGCGGGGCTAAAGCACCAAATTATAGCAAAAAACACACCGCTGCTGCCGCCAAACAATTAGGCGATTCCGGCTTGCCAGAGCGGCTGATGGTGGATTTTTCTCATGCTAATAGCCAGAAGAAATTTAAAAATCAACTCAAAGTCGGCGCTGATATTGCCAAGCAAATTAGCGACCCCTCCAGCCCGATTTTCGGAGTTATGATCGAATCCAATATTTTTGCAGGAAACCAAGCCGTTGGCGCGCTGAAATCCCTCAAATACGGCGTTAGCATCACCGATGCCTGTTTAGGCTGGGAGGACACCGAGGCCTTGCTTAGAAGTTTAGCGCAGAGCAAGAGTAAGGGCAATTGTTAATGGTTAATGGTTAATGAAGAGCAAAAGCCAGAGCGTATGCATTCCCACGCACAGCGTGGGAACGAGGACAAAAATCCCGCCTCAGGAAGAATGATTTGTTAGTTGATTTTTTGTATCGTGTTTTGAAATATCATAACTGATATTTTGATAAGCCACAACCGCTAATCCGGTAGTTAAAAAAACTGGAGAAATAAAATGGCAAAAAAAATATACAATACCCCAAATCTTGATGAGTTAGAAAATGGCCCATGGCCTTCGTTTGTAACCGGTCTGAAGCGCTTGGCGCAAGAT
>JAAOIF010000118.1 GCA_015163925.1 Candidatus Thioglobus sp. | reverse complement strand
GCAATTATGGAGTTTCCGCCATTTGAAGATTTGGTTGATAAAGGTGAAGAATTGTGGAAAACGCCTTTTAGAAATGGCAAAACTTATTCCAGCTGTTTTTCCGGTAGCGATAAAACCTTACCAATAAAAAAAACAAAGTTCCAAGCAAAACTGCCCATTTATTACTAATAAAAGTTGTAAGAATTGTGAAAACCAAAAGTCCATTTACAATATGCAAAACCACATTTGCACTATGCAAAACGCCACTTTGCGGCAAGGAAAAAAGCTGTGCAAATGCGCTCAAACCACCCCAAAATAAATAGCTAATTGGAATATACATTGCAAAATATGCTTGAGTGAAAAGCTGGAAAAAATTCCGCCAACTCGGCTGCTCAACAAATGGATTATTCAGATGATTTACCGGCTTGCTAATTTCATCCCAAACGAACTCAAAACCCCAGACTTGCCAATAAATCAGTAGTGGCAAAATGATTAAAATAGCGGTAATTATTTGGTAATTTTTGCTGAATAAATCGCTGAATTTAAAGGCAAGCGAGCTGGATTTTTGCTGGATTTTCGCTTGGCGATTTTTAGCTTTTTTGTTTTTCATATCGGCTAATTATACCACTGCCCTAAACCAAAAAACTGTCAGCCTGAACAAGATTTAAGGCTCTACGGGCAAGGCTCGTGTCAGATTTTCACAAGTTTTGCATAATAAAATCCATCAAATTCTGCGCAAGGAATTTGCTGCCTGCCGTGGCTGACTGGAAAGCCCCAATCCAAAGCGATTTTTTGCTCTTTGGCGTTTGGATTTTGGCGTAAAAAATCAGCGATTTGCAACTCATTTTCGTTTTTTAAAATTGAACAAGTGGCATATAAAAGCGTGCCGCCGGGCTTTAGCATTTGCCAAATATTATCCAAAATTTGCTTTTGCAAAGCCACCAAAACGCTGATGTCTTTGGGCTTGCGTAAGAGTTTGATGTCTGGGTGGCGGCGAATTACTCCGCTGGCAGAACAGGGGGCATCCAGCAGAATTTTGTCAAATAATTGCCCGTCCCACCAGTCTGAATGCTCGGCGCTGCCTTGCAATAATTCCACATTTTGGATTTTAAATCGGTCAATATTTGCTTGCACTTTTGCTAATCTCTCAGAGTTTTTATCAAGGGCGATGATTTTGGAATTTGGCGCTAATTCGCTGATATGAGTGGTTTTGCCGCCCGGCGCTGCGCAAGCATCTAAAATCAAATCATCATTTTTAGGCTCAAGAAAATGCCCGCCGAGCTGCGGAGAAGCGTCTTGCACAAAACACGAGCCTTGAGAAAAATCCGCTATTTCATCAACTTTTACCGGCTGATTTAACACAAAAGCTTGTGGAATATTTTCCAGCCGCCGGCCTTTTTTGCCAAAATTATCAATCCAATTTTGCTGATTAAAATCCGGATGAATGCGCAAAGTCATCGGCGCTTGAGTGTTATTTTGAGTGAATATTTGCTCAAAATCTGACGGATAATATTGCTTGATTTTTTTCACCAGCCAACTCGGATGAGAATAATGATTTTGCTTTAAGAGATTATTTTTTTCACGCAAAACCTGCCGCAGGACGGCATTTACCAAGCCTTTTGCCCAAGATTTTTGCAGTTTTTCAGTGAGCTTAACGGTCTCAAAAATGCTGGCATGGCTCGGCGTTTTGGTGTGCAAAATCTGATAAGCGCCCAGCAAAATCAGGCAGTGAATGTCCAGATTTTCCTTTGGCAGCGGGTGTTTCAGCAGCCCAACAGTAATATCATTAAGCTGATGATAAAAACGAATTGTGCCAAAAGTTAGCGCCTGAGAATGGGCGCAGGGAAAAGCAAAAGCCGAGAGAGATTTTTTCTCCAAAACGACCGAGCAAATGGCTCTAAGGGCGTTCTGGCGGGCGTTATTATTTTGCGCGTTCAAGTCTTTTTAATAATTTGGCAGCCGGAATGTAGCCCGGAATATTTGAGCCATTTGGCAAAAAAATGGCTGGCGTGCCGTTTACGCCGAGTTTCTGGGCAAGCGCTAACTGCTTGGCAACTGGGTTATCACAGGCTTTTGAGTTCGGCACAGTTTGGTGTTTTTTGTAATTATCCAGCGCTTTTACTCGGTCTTTGGCGCACCAAATTTTCTGCATTTTCCCTTGCGCAGTGGGGTGTAATTGCGCTAATGGCGAGGCGAGATATTTGACAGTAATGCCGAATTTATTCATTTTCGGCACTTCGGCGTGGAATTTTTGACAAAATGGGCAATCAACATCGGTAAAAACATGGACGGCGTATTTTTCATTTTTGGCTTTAAAGATGATTTTATCTGCCTCATTTATGCCGTCAAGTAGTGATTTTTTCAGTCTTTTAATACCATTTCCAGCGGACATTTTGCTTCTGCTGGTTAAATCAATTACATCGCCTTTAATGAAAAAACGCCCATCGGCGGAGACCAAAATAGCCTCAATCGGCGAATGCAAAACCACCTCAAAAATGCCGTCAAGTGGCGTTTTGCTAATATCTTGGGAATTTATTTTGCCAAAAAATGGCGCTAAATTCTGAATGATTTTTTGATTATCAGCAACCGATTGAGCGCTAAAAATAATCAGGGCGAGCAGTATTTTTTTAAACATTATGTTTGTGAAAAGTTAAGGGTGATAAAATTATACGCATTTTAAAAAATGAGGTTGCAAATAATGAAATTTGAAATTAATAGTGTGAAAAATGGGCAAACCGAAGTGATTTTTGATGCAAAATTGGAGCTAAATAAAGTTGAGTTTTCCAATAAAAATGATTTGCATATCGGGCTTGGCGAGGAAAAAATTACTCTTAAAGTGGTAAAAAAACTCAGTCTGACTTTGGCGCAAACTGCTAATAAATTTAATCTCAAAAGCCTGTTTATTCCAGTGCTGAGTGCTGATTTCAGCGAAAATGATTTTGTGTTTATTGCCACTCAGACGCTGGAAAATAATAATTATCAGGTGCAAAAAATCGGGCTAAAACCGCCTCCGCCGAACCCTTTGCAAACTGTTATTTTCAGCGCTGGAGAGCAAATTTCAATTAGTAAAGCTTTGGCATTTGCTGGCGGAATGGGGCTTGCAAGAGGCTTGGGAGATTTGCCTTCAAATATTTGCACGCCGAGTTATTTGGCTGATGTGGCGGAGGATTTGGCGGCTGAATTTGGGCTTGAGTGTGAGATTTTGGAGCAAAAAGATATGGCAAAATTAGGAATGAATTCGCTGCTTTCGGTTGCAAAAGGTTCTGTTGAAGCGCCAAAATTTATCACTTTGAGCTATAAAAATAATTCCAATTCCAAGCCGATTGTGCTGATTGGAAAGGGCGTAACCTTTGATAGTGGCGGCATTTCGCTCAAACCCGGCACCGATATGGACGAGATGAAATATGATATGTGCGGCGCGGCGGCGGTGCTTGGAACTATGCAAACGATTGCGCGGCTGAAGGCTAAAATCAATCTGACTGTGGTGCTGCCGGCGGTGGAGAATATGCCGGCGCATAACGCTTCTAAGCCGGGTGATGTGGTCAAATCAATGTCCGGGCAGACCATTGAAATTCTAAATACCGATGCTGAGGGGCGGCTGATTTTGTGCGATGCGCTGACTTTTGTTAAAAAGTTTAATCCGGCGGCGGTGATTGATGTGGCAACCC
>JAAOIF010000117.1 GCA_015163925.1 Candidatus Thioglobus sp. | reverse complement strand
GTGGTATGCTTGCCCAATTTAGTCTTTTTGGAAATCTCATTAATACGCAAATTCAGCTGCGGAATCAGGGCATTTATCAAGGACGATTTGCCGACCCCAGATTGCCCTAAAAACAGCTGCCGGATTATGCCCGCTCATCGGAATCAAACTCATCGATTCCACCCCAGCGCCAATCATAATATCAGCCTCACCGAGCCGAATTTTATCAGCCGCATAAGCGATAGATTGCAGCCCTGACGCGCAAAAACGATTAACCGTAACCCCAGCCACACTTTGCGGATAGCCCGCCAGCAACGCCGAAATCCGCGCCACATTCAGCCCCTGTTCCGCCTCAGGCATAGCGCAGCCGACAATTACATCATCGATTTTTTCAGCGTTAATTGATGGATTTTCACTCAATAATTGCTGCAAGATAAAACTCAGCAAATCGTCCGGCCGCACCGCCGCAAATGCCCCACGCGCCTTGCCCACAGGGGTTCTAATCGCATTTACAATATAAGCATTTTGATAATTATTTTGCATTTTTAATTCCTCAACGGCTTGTGTTTTTTTAGCATAAATTCAATCCGCTCTTGAGTTTTTTGCTGTTTTAATAATTCCACAAAATGGCGTTTTTCCAAGTCTAATAAATATTTACTATCAACTTGCGTATTAGGCTCTAAATCGCCGCCGCAAAGCACATCAGCGATTTTTTCAGCAATAAATTCATCATATTTTGAGATAAATTCGCCAGCCCGCATATTAGTAATTTGCGCCAGCATATTCGCCTTAGCGGTCGTCCCAGCCACTTTAAAGCTTTGATTTTGCGCTTCTGGACGATAATTTGCCTGACTCATCAAATCCGCCTGCTGTTTAGCAAAATATAACAGTTCCAAACGCTGAGAAATTATCAAATCCTCTGCCTGCAAATAGCCCATTTCCCTTGCTGCCACAGCACTTTCAGAGACCTTGCCCATAGCAATTTGCTCAAAATATTTTGCCAATGTTGGAAAAATATTTTTGCTTTGTGCCGCCCGCCGAGCCATCTCTTTACAGCCGCCGCCAGCCGGTAGCAAGCCCACGCCAGCCTCCACCAAGCCAATATAACTTTCCGCGTGAGCCACTCGCCGATTGCAATGCAAAAGTAATTCGCAGCCGCCGCCAAGCGCCAAGCCCTCCACCGCGGCGATGGTCGGAATGCGGCAATATTTAAGCGCCATCAGCGCCTGTTGTAATTGCTCCAAAACCTCAGTAATCGGCTGCAAATCCTTAACACTCGGCAGCTTCGGTTTGGCAATTTGCCAAGCTTTTTTCTTAGCTTTTGTGAGTAAATTCTGCCCCTCAATCATACCTAATTTAGCCGCAGCGATGATTTCATACAGATTTGCGCCAGCACAAAATGGAGCATCTTTTTGCCAAATAATCAAAGCCTTAAAGTCTTTCTCGGCAAGGCTTACAGCGGTTTTGATTGATTTAATTACCTCTAAATTAAGAGTATTAAGTTTGGTTTTAAAACTCAAAATCGCAAAACCGTCATTTTCACAAAAACATCTAACTGACTCATTTTCAAAAATAGTCCGTCCCAACTGCGTTTGCGCCTCACCGAGTAGCAGCGGACGGTAAATTTGCCGCTGATAAATAGGGTGGTCTGAGTGGGGCGAATGCGTATTTTTATTAGGATTATAAGCGCCAGAATCGGTGTAAAAATTAGTAATACTTTTCAGCCAATCTGGCGTAGCAGCAGGCTCATCAGGCTCATCAGCCAAAAATAACGCCAAAGAATCCGCCACGCCATTCGCCTGCCACAGCTCAAAAATCCCAACCTCCCAGCCAAAACCCCAATGCAGCGCCCAGTCAATATCACGGGTGGAATCGGCAATATTTTGCAGCTGATAAGCGCTGTAAAGGCAAGTGTCTTTAATAATTGAATACAAAAATTGCGCCTGCGGGTGCGGATTTGCTCTAAATTCGGCAATCCAGTTTGACATATTTTTGGCAAAAATCGCCTTAACGGCACTGTTAATTTTATAGTCAGCCGAGCTGTAACGCTGATTTTCAGGGCGATAGACACAAATCTCGCCATTTTCTTTTTTATACAATCCGCATTTCGTTTTCTCACCCAGAGAATTTTGTTCAATTAGCTCTAAAAGCCAGTCAGGCTGGGCAAAATACTTGTTCCAATGGTTGTTTTCACTATTATTTTTGCTGCTATTTTTTGCTACTTTGCTAAATTGCTGTAAAACATTTTTTAAAATATCCAAACCGACCAAATCAGCAGTGCGAAAAGTGGCACTTTTAGGGCGTTTTAGCTTAGTCCCTGTGAGTGCGTCAACCGTGTCAAAATCAAGTTTTAAGCGTTTTGAGTGATGAATGCAAGCAGCAATTGAAAATACTCCAATTCTATTAGCAATAAAACCACTTTTATCCTTAGCATGCAAAATATTTTTACCCAGCTCGGAGGTTAAAAATCCTTCCAATAAATCCAGCAATTCTGCCTTAGTCTTTTGGGTGGAAATCAGCTCCACAAGCGGCATATAGCGGGGCGGATTGAAGAAATGAATGCCACAAAATTGGCTCTGAAAAGCGCCTAAATTTTGCCCAATTTCCGCAACGCTAAGGCTTGAAGTATTGGTGGCTAAAATTGCGTTTTTAGACAAATGCGGCAAAACCTGTGAAAATAGGGCGTGGTGCCGCAATAGTCGCCCAGCAATTTCACACCACCGAGCTGACCGGCAAAAACATACTTATTACCCTCGGGGCAAGCGTTGAGGCGATTGATCCGGTGCGCTATATTTCCAATCACAGCAGCGGCAAAATGGGTATGGCGCTGGTCAATAATTGCATAGAATTAGGCGCTCAGGTTACTTGTATTTATGCCAAAATTCAGACCGAACTCAACCAGCGGGCAAGCAATATTCAGGCGCTGAGTGCCAAAAAAATGCACAAAGCTGTGATGGAAAATATTGCCGAGCAAGATATTTTTATCAGTTGTGCTGCGGTCGCTGATTTTTCGCCGGAAAATATTGCCAAAGATAAAATTAAAAAAAATGCTGATGATTTAAAATTGATATTAAAACCCAACCCAGATATTTTGCAAGATGTTTGTAAATTAACCAAAAAACCGCTGACGATTGGCTTTGCCGCAGAGACCAAAAACCCCCTTGAAAATGCTCAAATTAAACTCAAAAATAAGGGCTGTGATGTGATAATTTTAAATGATGTTTCAGGGGCTGATTTTGGCTTAAATGTTGATGAAAATGAGGTAACTTTTTTAAGTCAAAATTATCAACAAAAAATCGCTAAAACCAGCAAACAAAAAATCGCTAAAAAAATCTTAGAAATCTTCATTAGAAAATTTTTATAAAGAGGAAAAAACCTTGATAAATCAAGGCTCAATAGAGTTACTCACAAAACTGTGGATAAAGCTGTTAATAACTAATTAAAAAATAGCAAAAACCTTGCTATATTGCACTTTTTTATGGTTTTGAATAAAAACTAATCACTTATAATTTTTAGTTAAAAATCAATACTTTAGATAAATTTACCAAAAGCAGAAATATTAAAAAAAACCATAGCGCGATTAAAAAAAATACTTGGATTCCAAGCAGTTAGACGATTTCACAACTATCACAGACGGCAAAAACAAACGCTCAATGGCAAATTCTGCCGCCATTCTCAGCAAGCTTGCAGCCTTTGATTTTGTCCGCCCCGGCATTAT
>JAAOIF010000116.1 GCA_015163925.1 Candidatus Thioglobus sp. | reverse complement strand
GATTCGTCTACAATCTCTTTTATATATTTTTCTTGAAATTTAATTGCTTTCATTTGTTTTTTATCCGCTTGATAATTTGGTCAAAATCAGAGTTTATTTTTTGTGTTTTATTAAATTTATCATATTCTTTTGTAGCTTTTATGTCGGCTTCTTTTTTAGAAATATCGCCAAAATTATCCAACACTTTGAAATCATTAAAGCTTAAAAAATTATCCACAGATGCGCTAAATTCCTTCATTGTTAAGGCTTTCCTGTTTTCTATTTGGTTTTCAATATAGTCAAAATAGGCAGATATTGTGCGCTCTAATTTTTTAATTTCGTCTTCTTTTAAATAGTTTTTTGCAACTGTTGTATCTGATTTTAATATTCTGCCTTTTGGTGCATTTTTCCAAGTTTGCAAACCCATATTAGGCAGGTTTTTATTGGCGTTTGTCGTTAAAATTTGCGCCGCAGTTTGCCCGCTGATTGCATAATGAAATTTATTCTGCACGCCGGCGTAAAATTGCTTGGTAAAGTCTGATTTATTGTCATAATCAATGCAGCATTCGGCAAAAATATCGGTTATTTGCTGATAAATTCGCCGCTCGCTTGCCCTAATTGAGCGAACCCGTTCTAAGAGTTCTGCAAAATAATCCTTGCCAAAATGCTTGCCGTTTTTTAAACGCTCATCGTCCATGGCAAAGCCTTTGATAATATACTCTTTGAGGGTTTTATTCGCCCAAATTCTAAACTGCGTGGCTTTGTTAGAATTAACCCGATAACCCACTGATAAGATAGCGTCTAAGTTGTAATATTTGACCCTTGTATTTTGAATTTTCTCAGTAATAGCACCGTGTTGAGTGGTATGTTCCAAAATGGAACATACCACTTTTTCATCTAACTCAAATGTTGCAAATATAGATTTTAAATGCTTGCCGATAGCAGGGCGTTGCACGCCAAATAATTGGGCGATTTGTGCTTGCGGCAGCCACAAAGTTTCCTTATGCAAATAAGTTTCCACCCTGACATCGCCGTTACTGCCGGTATATAGCAAAAACTGGGTTAATTTATCTTTGGCGCTTAATTTGTTCATTTTTATAGTTTACAAACCCCGTCAGCACAGGCGTTATCGTCATTTTTTTCTACCATATCATCGCCGCCGCCGTCTCTGGTGGTGTGGTAATAGAGGGTTTTGATGCCGTATTTATAGGCGTTTAGCAGGTCCAGCAAAAACAATTTCATTGGCACTTTTCCGCCGGCAAAAAGCGCTGGATCGTAATGAGTATTGGTGGAAATTGACTGGTCAATAAATTTTTGCATAATCGCACAAAGCTGCAAATAACCCTCATTATCTTTGATATTCCAGAGCAATTCATACTGGTTTTTGAGGTTATCATAATCTGGCACAATCTGCTTGAGAATGCCATCTTTAGACTGCTTGACCGAGACAAAACCCCTTGGAGGCTCAATCCCATTAGTGGAATTAGAAATCTGGCTGGAACTCTCGCAAGGCATCAGGGCGGTGAGGGTGGAATTGCGCAAACCGTTAGTCTTAATATTTTTACGCAAAGTCTCCCAATCCAGCGTCAAATCAGGCTTGCAGAACTCATCAATCGCTTTTTTATAAGTGTCAATCGGCAAAATCCCTTGCGCATAATTAGTTTCATTAAAAAGTGGGCAAGCGCCAAATTCCTGCGCCAAAATATTAGAGGCTTTGAGGGCGTAATATTGCAATGCCTCAAAGGTTTTATGCACTAATTGATTGCCCGAGCCGTCCGAATATTTGGCGTTATTTTTAGCCAAATAATAAGCCAAATTAGTAACTCCAATTCCCAAAGTTCGCCGATTCATACTGGCTAATTCGGCAGCTTTAATCGGATAATTTTGGTAATCTAACAAGCAATCCAGCGCCCGCACGATAATATCAGTCAGCCCCTCCAGCTCGTCCAAATCCTCAATCGCCCCTAAATTCACCGCCGAAAGTGTGCATAAAGCCACCTCGCCATTTTCATCCTGAACCGCATACAGCGGCTTGGTCGGCAGGGTAATTTCCATACATAAATTAGATTGCCGGACCGGCGCAACCTTAGCATCAAATGCCCCGTGAGTGTTGCAGTGGTCAACATTTTGCAGATAAATTCGCCCAGTATTTGCCCGCTCTTGCATAAATTTTGCAAACAATTCCCGAGCATTTATGCGCTCTTTTCTGATGGATGAATCCTTTTCATACTTTTGATACAAACGCTCAAATTCCGCTTGGTCGGCAAAAAATGCCTCATACAGCCCCGGCACATCATGCGGCGAAAATAAGGTAATTACGCCATCTTCTAAAAATCTCTGATACATCAAACCGTTAAATTGCACCCCATAATCCAAGTGGCGAATGCGATTTTCATCAGTTCCGGCGTTGTTTTTTAAGACTAATAAGCTTTCAACTTCCAAGTGCCAAAGTGGATAAAATAAAGTCGCCGCACCGCCGCGCACGCCGCCTTGAGAACAGGATTTAACCGCCGTGTGGAAGTGTTTGTAAAACGGAATGCAGCCGGTATGAGTGGCCTCTCCGCCGCGAATTAGGCTGCCGATAGCACGAATTTTGCCGCCATTTACGCCGATTCCAGCCCGCTGTGAAACATACTTTACAATCGCCCCGGCGGTGGCACTAATTGAGTCTAAATCGTCATCTGCCTCAATCAAAACGCAAGATGAAAACTGCCGAGTAGGGGTGCGCACGCCAGCCATAATAGGGGTCGGCAGGGAAATTTTAAAGTTTGACGCGGCATCATAAAAACGCTTAACAATATCCATTCTCACAGCAGCAGAATATTCCTGAAACAGGCACATTCCGACCAACATATAAAGCTGCTGAGGCGACTCAAAAATCTCGCCAGTAACACGATTTTGCACCAAATATTTGCCCTCTAATTGCTTCACCGCCGCGTAGGAAAAGCTCATATCACGCTGATGGTCAATGTAATCTCCCAAAGTTTTTACCTCAGATTCGGAGTATTTTTGCAAAATATCTTTATCATAAATTCCCAAATCTGTGAATTTTTGAATATGTTCTAAAAATTCCGGCGGAGTGAAGGATTTAAAGGCTTTTTTACGCAAATGAAAAATCGCCAAACGAGCTGCTAAATATTGATAATCTGAGGCTTCAGTTGAAATTAAATCAGCCGCTGATTTGATGATAGTTTCGTGAATATCTTCGGTTTTAATGCCGTCAAAAAACGCCAGCCGAGCGTTGATTTCCACCTGAGAAACGCTGACTTTTTCCAGCCCCTCAGAGGCCCACTGAACCACTCGGTGAATTTTTTCCATATCAATGGATTCTTTTGTGCCATCGCGTTTTGTAACTTGAATATCCTTCATTCTCCCCTCATTTGGATTATTGAAAAAAACACTATATGTAGTGTTAAAAAAATAAACAGCAACTAAATATAGTGTATTTGTTTTAATTTTGCAAGCATTAAATTGTTGTATTTTTGCCAAAATCGCTCAAGTCTTTGCTGTTAAAGGGATTGCTGTTTTAAAATAATTTATGCTCAAAATCTGGCCGTTACTCTTGAAAAAAAACTCTACGGGCAAGGCTCGTGTCACAGCCAGCAAGTAGTCTGTTTTTTACAAGGCGAGATTCTGAAATCAAGTTCAGAATGACAGTGGGGGGAGTTCAGAATTACAAAACCATTACTGTCACCCTGAACAAGATTTAAGGCTCTCATCTCTTGCTCTTGCTTTTGCTCTTGCT
>JAAOIF010000115.1 GCA_015163925.1 Candidatus Thioglobus sp. | reverse complement strand
CTCCCACATCGTGGCAAATACTATTCCAAATTGCATTTCCTACGACCCAACTTATGGCTATGAATTAGCGGTAATTGTCCATTCCGGCTTGGTGCGAATGTATGAAAATCATGAGAATATTTTCTATTATATTACCACTATGAACGAGCTTTACAGCCATCCAGCAATGCCAAAAGGCGCTGAGGCCGGCATTATCAAAGGCATGTATAAATTAAGCGGCAAGGCAAATCCGCAAGTGAGATTATTGGGCTGTGGCACGATTTTGCGTGAGGTTGAGCGGGCGGCTGAGATGTTGCAAAATGATTGGAAAATTAGCGCAAATGTCTGGTCGGTTACCAGTTTCAATGAGCTAACTCGTGAGGCTCAGGCGCTTGATAGGCAAAATCGCCTGAGTGGAAAACCGCCGCAAATGCCTTATATTACTGAGTGTTTGGGCGATAGCAAGTCGCCGGTGATTGCTGCCACAGACTATATGAAAAATTTCGCCGAGCAAATTCGCAAATATGTGCCAGCCCGGTATGAAGTCTTGGGAACTGATGGTTTTGGTCGGTCGGATTCTCGCCAAGCACTTAGAGATTTTTTTGAAGTTGATGCTAATTATATTACTATTACAGCTCTAAAAGCTTTGGCTGATGAGGGCAAAATTGATGCTTTGGTAATTGCCAAAGCGCTGAAAAAATATGGCATAAATCCGAATAAACCTAACCCAATGTCGGTGTAAAAATCAAAGTTTATTTATCCAAAAGTACCTTGCGGGAAAGCTTAATCCGCCCGCGCTCAACCTCCAATACCTGAACCTCAATCTCATCTCCGTCTTGCAAATGGTCAGTAACATTTTCCACCCGCTGATGCGCAATTTCAGAAATATGCAGCAAGCCATCTTGGTTCGGCATAATATTAATAAATGCTCCAAATTCAACAATTTTCATCACTTTTCCAAGATAAGTTTTGCCAATTTCCGGCGTAGCAGTAATGTCTTCAACCATTTTCACAGCCGCATCAAACGCCTCTTGATTATTAGCAAAAACATTCACATTGCCATCGTCATCCACATCAACATTTGCCCCAGAATCTGCAATAATTCCTTTAATAGTTTCGCCGCCTTTGCCGATTAAATCACGAATTTTATCAGTCGGAATTTTCAGAGTGGCAGTTTTCGGCGCATTTTTACTGGAAGTATTAGCCGCAGAAATCACTTTATTCATTTGCCCCAAAATATTCAGCCTTGCCTCTTTCGCTTGTGTGAGCGCAATTTCCATAATCTCACGAGTGATGCCGGTAATTTTGATGTCCATTTGCAAAGCATTTACCCCTTTTGCGGTGCCAGCAACTTTAAAATCCATATCGCCGAGATGGTCTTCATCGCCCAAAATATCGGTCAGCACGGTAAATCTGTCCTGCTCTTTGACCAGCCCCATAGCAATTCCAGCCACCGGCGCTTTAATCGGCACGCCAGCATCCATTAGTGCTAAAGAGGCTCCGCAGACCGTTGCCATTGAGCTTGAGCCATTTGATTCGGTGATTTCTGCGACCACACGAACGGTGTAAGGAAATTCCTCAACACTCGGCAGACAAGCAGCCAGCCCACGCCGTGCCAAGCGACCATGCCCAATTTCACGCCGCCCGGTGCCGCCCATGCGTCCAGTTTCGCCGACACAATATGGCGGAAAATTGTAATGCAAAAGGAAGTAATCGTTTTCGCGCTCGGAGGCTTGCAATTTTTCAATCAACTGAGCTTCTCGCTTTGAGCCAAGAGTTGTGACCACTAAGGCTTGAGTTTCGCCACGGGTGAAAAGTGCCGAGCCGTGGGCGTTTGCCAGCACTCCGGTCTCAATTTTCAGGTCTCTTACAGTAGTATTGTCACGGCCGTCAATTCTGGGCTGATTGCTTAAAATCCGCTCTCTCACTGTGGTTTTCTCTACTTTTTTGAAATATTTTGCCACTTCCTCTGCCGAATTTTCATCATTTGCCAAAGCCTCAGCGGCAGTTTTCAACTCAGCAATTTTCTGGTAACGATTTATTTTGTCTTTAATTTGATAAGCCTTGTCAATTTGCTCTCCGAATTCTGATTTTATATTCGCCAAAAGTGCCTGATTTTCAGCCTCAGCAGCCCAATCCCATTTTTGATTATTGACCTCGGCGGCAAATTCGGCAATATTTTTAATTGCCACTTGAAACTGCTGATGAGCAAACATAACTCCATCTAACATTACTTCTTCAGACAGCTCATTAGCACTGGATTCGACCATCAAAACTGCCTCATCAGTCCCGGCTACAACCATATCCAAAGCGGAATTTTCCAGCTCAGAATAAGTTGGATTGAGAATATATTCGCCATTCACAAAGCCCACCCGAGCGCCGCCGACAGGTCCAGCAAATGGCACGCCGGAAATTGCTAACGCCGCCGACACTCCAAGCAAAGCGGCAATGTCTGGGTCCACTTCGCTATTAGCCGAAATCACAGTTGCAATCACTTGCACTTCATTTTCAAAACCGGCTGGAAATAAGGGGCGAATCGGGCGGTCAATCAGCCGAGAAGTCAGCGTTTCCTTCTCAGTAGCTCGGGCTTCTCGCTTGAGAAATCCGCCGGGAATTTTGCCAGTCGCATAGGTTTTTTCCACATAATCCACCGATAATGCAAAGAAATCTTTAGCCGGATTTGCCTCTTTAGCCGCCACCACAGTTGCTAAGATTTGAGTGTCATCCATACTAATAAGCACTGCCCCATGCGCTTGCCGAGCAATCCGCCCGGTCTCCAAAGTGATAGTATGCTTGCCCAGAGTAAAACTTTTGGTAATAATATTCATAAAATATCCATAAAGTTAAAAAAAGAGCAATTATAAATTATTTTTAAATTTATTTTGGGGTTTGTTTTCTTTATCACTCTGAACTTGATTTAAGGGTCTCTGCCAGCCAGCAGTTTGCTTACAAGATGAGATTCTTAAATCTTGTTCAGAATGACAGTGTGGCTAATTTTGAATGCAACGGACTGAAGCCCCGTTAGCACGAGCCACCAAGCCATCTCTTGCATGCGTGCCGAAGAACAATACTTGGGACTCAGAAATATTAGCGTGAGGAGTGCTGCTCCAGTAGATTCCAGTAGAATCATTTGCTAACAAACCAGTGCTAAGATTACGAAAACTCGCAGCCGTCCATTTAAGGTTTGAAGCAAAAGCGCCTGCTACATTTTCGCTTGACCAAGAAGGTATTTCAGCCTCTAATTCATCTATTGTCGGCACTCTAAATCCGGTTGGGCAAATGCTTGAGCCATCAGTTCTACTCCAAAATGCGGAGCGGATTGTGCGGTTATCATTAACGCTGGAAGCGAGCCAATCGCCAGTGGTAACAGTAATAAAATCTGCATGATTTGGAGTAACGCTTGATGCTAATGTGGCAGTGGTGGTAGGGGTTTGCACCTGATGGCCGTCTGCCGCCCGACCCCATTGGTAATAATTTCCATAAGCCATTGCGTCATCAGAGGCTGTGGCTACTTGTCCAGCACCAAGATTTCTATCCATCCAGACTGTGCCAGTCGGAGTGCCAGCAGTGCCACCAGCAACGGCTCGAAAAGTCAGCGGATGGGCTGTGGCAACGGTTTGCACAGCGGAGGTGGCAGTGGATTCAACTCCATTATTAACGGAAGTTGCCAAGAAATAAGTTCTGGCTGTGCCGCTTAAAATTATGTCAGCAAAGGCAGTCGTAACCTCAGTGGAAGTGGCGGAGGCAGTGGGCAAATTAGCCGGATTGCCGCCAAGACTACATTTCTGCCTTTGAAGCGATGGCAAATTTAG
>JAAOIF010000114.1 GCA_015163925.1 Candidatus Thioglobus sp. | reverse complement strand
TTAGTCAAGCGAACCAAGGCCTCAAAAAGCCGCCCCTAGGCGCTTGTCAGTTGCCGAAGGCGGTAGAAATGGTAATGCCCGGCGATAATGTCAAAATGGAAGTGGAACTTTTATCCCCAATTGCTATGGAAGAAGGCTTGCGTTTTGCCATCCGTGAGGGCGGCAGAACGGTCGGCGCTGGCGTGGTTTCTAAGGTAACTGATTAGTAAAATTAAAATAATTCTCAACTTAGGCAAGTGGCTCAATTGGTAGAGTAATGGTCTCCAAAACCATTGGTTGGGGGTTCGAGTCCCTCCTTGCCTGCCATATTTAAAGGTGAAATGTGAGTAAAGTAACGCAAGAAAAAGCAAAGGAATCCTCATTTGGAATGATTGTTTCAATCCTAATGGTGGTCGCCTCATTTGTGGCATTTTATTTAGACCCATTAGCGCTGAACACCACGCTATATAAGGTTTTAGCCTTGCTGGCAGGCATACTTTTGGCAGGATTTGTATTTTTCAAATCGCCACAGGGCTCAAGATTGTATGGATTTTTAAGAGAAACGAGAATTGAATTACGCAAAGTTGTCTGGCCAACGCGTGATGAAACGATGAAAACCACTGGAATGATTATTATTGCTGTGATAATTGTTGCTATATTTTTGGCATTAGTGGATTCGGTTTTTTCATGGCTGGTGCAGCTGCTAACAAATTAAGGAACAAATGGCTAAAAGATGGTATGTGCTTCACGCCAGAAGTGGTTATGAGGCTAAAGTGAAAGAAACAATTCTGGAAACTGTTGCCAGAGCGGGCTTGCAGGACTTGGTCGGCGAGGTGATGATTCCGACTGAGCAAGTGGTTGAGCTAAAAGACGGGCAGAAAAAAACTCAAGAGCGCAAGTTTTTTCCCGGCTATATGCTGGTGAATATGGAATTGACTGAGCCGAGTTGGTTATTGATTAAAAATACCAATAATGTGATTGATTTTATCGGCGGTTCATCGGGCAAACCATCGCCGATTACGCAGCGGGAAGTTGATAGTATTTTGGCGCGGGTGCAAGAGGGCGCTGATAAGCCTAAGCCTAAAGTGGCGTATCAGGCGGGCGAGGAAGTGTTAGTAATTGAAGGGCCGTTTAATGAATTTAACGGCACCATTCAAGCGGTTGATTATGAGAAAAATTTGCTCAAAGTGGAAGTGTTGATTTTCGGCAGAACCACTTCGGTTGAGTTGGAATTTTCTCAGGTGGAAAAGACTTAAATTAGTAAAAATTATTTAATCGGGGAGCTGCTAAAACCAGCGTTTGCACCCAAAATGAGGCAAGCCTCAAGGAAGCAAAATGGCTAAGAAAATTGAATCTTATATTAAGCTGCAGATTCCAGCACAAGAGGCAAATCCAGCGCCTCCGGTCGGTCCGGCACTCGGGCAGCACGGGGTTAATATTATGGATTTTTGCAAGGCGTTTAATGCGCAAACCACCGATATTGACAAGGGTATGAAAGTGCCGGTGGTAATTACGGTTTATAACGACCGCAGCTTTACTTTTGTGACCAAAACCCCACCGGCAGCGGCGTTACTACTGAAAATTACCGGCATTGCAAAAGGCTCTGGCGTGCCGCATACGGACAAAGTCGGCAATGTTACTCAGGCGCAATTAGAAGAAATTGCCAATATTAAAATGAAAGATTTGAACGCTAATAATATGGCAGCGGCAGTCAAAATTATTGCTGGCACAGCGCGTTCAATGGGTATGGTTGTGGAGGGTTGAGAATGGCGAATTTAACTAAAAAGCAAAAAACTTATGCTGAGAAAATCCAGCTCGGAAAAGTGTATGCAATCGGCGAGGCGTTGGATTTATTGAAAAATTTTGCCACTGCAAAGTTTGATGAATCCGTTGATGTCAGCATAAATTTGGGCATTGACGGCAATAAATCAGACCAAAATGTGCGCGGCGCTATAGTGCTGCCGAACGGCACGGGCAAAAGTGTTCGTGTGGCAGTTTTCACTCAGGGCGAGAATGTGGCTAAGGCCGAGGCGGCTGGCGCTGATATTGTTGGAATGGAAGATTTGATGAAATCTATGAAAGATGGCGATTTGAATTATGATGTAGTGATCGCCTCGCCGGATGCGATGGGCGTGGTCGGGCGGCTCGGGCAGGTTTTAGGTCCGAAGGGCTTGATGCCAAATCCAAAAGTTGGCACAGTTGCAGCTGATGTCGGGACGGCAGTGAAAAATGCTAAAGCCGGTCAGGTGCGTTATCGGGCTGATAAAGCTGGAATTATTCACGGCTGTGTCGGCAAGGCATTAGTGCCGAGCTGAAAGACCGGCAGCACAAGGCTTTGAGCAAGGTTTTGCCGGAGTTGATGGAGCGGATAATTTGGCTCAAAAGCCTGCCTGAAAGCTTTTCCGGAGTGGTAATTGCTAATGAAGTTTTAGATGCCTTGCCGGCAAAACGCTTGATTAAAAACGCCGATGGTTTCAGGGAACTCGGAGTGGATTATCAGGCTGGAAAATTGGTCTGGCAGGAATTTAATCAGCCCTATATTAATGATAAAATTTTATTGCCAAATCAGGCTGAAAACGGCTACACGACTGAGATTAATCCGAGGGCGCTGGCGTGGATAAATACACTTGGCGAGGTGCTGGAGCGGGGGCTGATTTTGCTAATTGATTATGGTTTTACACAGGCGGAATTTTTTCATCCACAGCGTCACGCCGGCACTTTGAGGTGTTATTATCAGCATCAGGCGAGTGATAATCCGTTTGTAAATATTGGCGCTCAAGACATTACTACTTCGGTGAATTTTTCCGCTCTGGCGCAGCAGGCAAAAAAATCCGGACTTAGCGTTGAAGGCTTTGCTACGCAGGCGATGTTTCTGATTTCGCTGGGAATAAGTGAGTATTTGTCCGCTGAAAATAATAAGCAAAAACGCACTGAATTGGCAGCTGAAATCAAGCAATTAGTGCTGCCGGGGGCAATGGGAGAAAGCTTTAAAGTCTTGGCTTTGAGCAAGAAAACCAAAGTAAAATCAGGCAAATTAACAGGATTTTTAGAGCAAGATTTAACCTATAAATTGTAAATATGGATATTTTTCAAACCTTAATATTGGCTTTGGTGCAAGGCATTAGCGAGTTTTTGCCGATTTCATCTTCGGCGCATTTGATTTTAGTTCCAGAGCTGACCGGCTGGCAGGATCAGGGCTTGGCATTTGATGTGGTGGTGCATTTTGCGACTTTGCTGGCGGTGATTTTTTACTATCGCTATCAGCTCAAAAGCCTCTCATTTGACTTTTATAATTCAATTCTCAGCCGTCAAAAAGTCGGCGAATCAAACCTCGCTTGGGGAATTTTATTAGGCACAATTCCGGTGGCTTTGCTGGGCTGGATATTCAAAGATTTTATTGCAATAAATTTGCGCTCTGTGGCAGTAATATCCTATGCCACACTGGCGTTTGGCGGATTATTAGCCGTTGGGATTTGGGTCAATTTTAAGAATTTAAAACCCAGATTTTCCATTGGCTGGCTTGATGTTTTTTTCATTGCTATGATGCAAATTTTAGCACTAATTCCCGGCACTTCACGCTCCGGAATTACCATCACCGCTGGGCTGCTGATTGGTTTATCCAAAAAAACTTCCATCCAATTTTCATTTTTATTATCCATTCCGGTAATTATTTTGGCGACCGGCTCAATTTTGCTGGATTTATATCAGCAGCCGCAAATCGTCAATGTAACTTTACTGTTTTTGGGCTTTGTAATCGCCGGAATTAGCAGCTATTTCAGCATCGTATTTTTCATCAAATTATTAGATGTAATCGGACTTATGCCGTTTGTGATTTACCGATTATTATTAGGAAT
>JAAOIF010000113.1 GCA_015163925.1 Candidatus Thioglobus sp. | reverse complement strand
GAGTAAAAAATTTCATTGATGTTTAAAGTAATATTTTTCATAATTTTTTAAGTGATTTTATTGCAAGAATTGCGTCTCTTTTAGGCGTTTAATTTTATTGCGAATATCAGCCGCTTGCTCAAATTTTAGCTCTTGTGCCAAAGAATACATTTGTTTTTCCAAAGTTTTAAGCTCTTTTGCCAACTGCACCGGAGACAGATATAGCGGCGTTTTCTCAGCATCCGCCGGCTCAATATTTGCATTAGTGTCCAAAATATTTACAATCGGTTTGGAAACTCCGCGCGGAGTAATATGGTTTTTTTGGTTGAAAATCTCTTGCTTTTTTCGCCGCCGAGAAGTCTCATCCATCGCCCGCCGCATCGAATTTGTAATCCTATCAGCATACAAAATCACAGCGCCATTTACATTCCGCGCTGCCCGTCCCATCGTCTGAATCAGCGAGCGCTCAGAACGCAAAAATCCCTCTTTATCAGCATCCAAAATCGCCACTAACGAGACCTCCGGAATGTCCAAACCTTCCCGCAAAAGGTTGATTCCGACCAGCACATCAAACACTCCGAGGCGCAAATCGCGAATAATTTCCACCCGCTCAATCGTGTCAATATCAGAATGCAAATATCGCACTTTAACCCCGTGCTGATGCAGATAATCGCTAAGTTGCTCGCTCATGCGTTTGGTCAAAGTTGTAACCAAAATCCGCTCTTTGAGCTTGACGCATTTGTGAATTTCACTCAGCAAATCATCCACTTGAGTCTCCACCGGCCGCACCTCAATCGCCGGATCCAGCAAGCCTGTCGGCCTTACCACTTGCTCGGCAATCACGCTGGAAATGTCCAATTCATACTGCGCCGGCGTGGCAGAAACCATAATACATTGGCTGATTTTTTCGCTAAATTCAGCAAACTTCAGCGGCCGATTATCCAGCGCACTCGGCAGGCGAAAACCGTATTCAACCAGCGTGGTTTTCCGCGCCCTGTCGCCTTTATACATACCTCTAATTTGGCTGACACTAACATGCGATTCGTCCAAAATTATCAAAGCATTTTTAGGCAAATAATCAAACAAAGTCGGCGGCGGCAGCCCGGATTTTCGCCCTGAGAGGTAACGAGAATAATTCTCAATTCCATTGCAATAACCCAGCTCTCGCATCATTTCCAAATCCATTTGCACCCTTTGCGTCAGGCGCTGTTCTTCCACTAATTTATTCTGCGACAGCAACTCTTTGCGGCGAATTTTCAGCTCAGATTTAATCTCATCCAACATATTCAAAATCTTGGATTTCGGCGTTACAAAATGAGTTTGCGGATAAATACTAATCCGCTGCAAACTGCTGCGTTTTTCGCCTGTGAGCGGGTCAAACCAATACAAAGCCTCAATTTCATTATCAAACATTTCAATCCGCAAAGCCTGATTTTCACTGTCGGCAGGAAAAATATCAATCACCTCCCCCTTGACCCGAAAATGCCCACGGGTAAGGCTTAAATCGTTTCTGTTATATTGCATTTGTGATAATTTTGAAAGAATTTCACGCTGATTTATCACCTCGCCGACACTCAAATGCAGCAGCATTTGCAGATAACTTTCCGGGTCGCCGAGCCCATAAATCGCCGACACGCTGGCGATAATAATCACATCCTCCCGCTCCAGCAAAGCCTTAGTGGCACTCAGGCGCATTTGCTCAATTTGCTCATTAATCGCCGAATCCTTTTCAATATAAGTATCACTCGCCGGCACATACGCCTCAGGCTGATAATAATCATAATATGAGACAAAATATTCCACTGCATTCTGCGGAAAAAATTCCTTCATTTCGCTGTAAAGCTGGGCGGCAAGGGTTTTATTCGGCGCCATAATCAGGCTGGCGCGCTGGGTTTTTGCAATCACATTTGCCAAAGTAAAAGTCTTGCCTGAGCCAGTAACACCAAGCAAAGTCTGGAATTTTTCGCCAGTTTTAACGCCATCAACCAGTTTTTTAATCGCTTCGGGCTGGTCTCCGGCTGGAGAAAATTGCGATTTTAATTGAAATTTTTTACCCACTTAGTGTAATTTTCATTAACATAAACCCTGAATTATTTGAACATTTTAACCATTTTAAAAGACTATGACAATCCTTGCAAATCGAGTCGGAAAAGTTAAGCCATCTGCCACTCTGGCGGTTACTGCGAAAGCAAATCAGCTAAAATCTGAGGGCATTAAAATTGTGCCGATGGGTTCTGGCGAGCCGGATTTTGACACTCCGGAAAATATTCAGCTGGCGGCAACTGCTGCTATCAAAAATGGACAAACCAGATATACCGCTGTGGATGGCACTCTGGAGCTGAAAAATGCCATTCTTGCCAAGTTTAAAAATGATAATAATCTGGAGTTTTCGCTTGCTGAGGTGATGGTTTCAAGCGGCGGAAAGCAAGTGTTTTACAACCTCTGTCAAGCAATATTAAATGACGGCGATGAGGTAATTATTCCAGCGCCATATTGGGTCAGTTATCCTGATATGGCGCTGTTAGCAGGCGGCGTGCCGGTGATAGTTGAGACTGGTTTGGAGCAAGATTTCAAAATCAGTCCTGAGCAACTTGAGCAAAATATTAGCGCTAAAACCAAATTATTTGTCATCAACAGCCCTTCAAATCCGACCGGTGCAATTTACTCCAAAACCGAGCTGCAAGCCTTAGCGGCAGTGCTAAAAAATCATCCACAAGTGCTGATTATTAGCGATGATATTTACGAACATATCCGCTGGGACGGCGCTGATTTTGCCAATATTTTGATGACTAATCCAGAGCTGAAAAACCGCTGCATTATCCTCAATGGCGTGTCTAAAGCCTATGCGATGACCGGCTGGCGGATTGGTTACGGCGCTGGTCCGGCGGAAATTATCAAAGCAATGAAAAAAATTCAAGGGCAATCCACCTCAAACCCTTGCTCCATCGCCCAAGCAGCCGCCTTAGAAGCTCTCAGCGGCGAGCAAAAAATCATCAAAACTATGGTTTTGGCATTCTCAGAAAGGCATAGTTTTATCGTCAAGGGCTTGAATAATATTGACGGAATTGAGTGCCCAAAATCATTTGGCGCATTTTACTCATTCCCAAGAGTGGCGGGGCTTATAGAGCGTTTGGGCTTAAAAGACGATGTGGAATTTTCCACTTATTGCTTGGAAAAATTAAGGATTGCCTTAGTGCCGGGCACGGCCTTTGGAGCGCCGGGCTATGTGCGATTTTCATTTGCTACAAGTATGGAAAATATTAGCCAAGCCATCAAGCAGCTCAGCAAACTGTAAAATAATTGATTGCAAAAACGCCAATAAAAAAGCCAGTCATATTAACTGGCTTTTCTAATTATTATAAAATTTGGCTCCTCGAGCTGGGCTCGAACCAGCGACAAATGGATTAACAGTCCATTGCTCTACCAACTGAGCTATCGAGGAATAAAACTCAAGTTTTAAGGGGTAAGATTATACTGAAAAGCTCAATTTTAGTCAATCTAAAAACCGTATTTTTGCATTATTTCGCCGGAAAATTATTGCCCATGCCCGGCATATAATCAAAATAACCCTTGCTTTTATAGCCGTAATAATTATTTTGATTTTCCATTTGCTGATAATAATTCGCCAAACCTTCGTAATAATCATCCATTTTAGAATGCCTAATATCATTGGTTTTAGTCTGAGTTTTAGGCTGATTTTGAGTATCCCAAGGCATCCACGGAACAGACAGGGCGGCCCCGGCAGCACTAATTGCTTGATTTCAGCTGCTAATTCAGTGCGTTTTTGCTTATTATTTTCAGCGGACAAATACTCACTTATTCCCAGCGAAATCAGAAACATCGCCTGCGTAGCAAAGCCTTCAACGCTAAGTCCGGAATTTTTTGCCTGCTGCGCCAGAG
>JAAOIF010000112.1 GCA_015163925.1 Candidatus Thioglobus sp. | reverse complement strand
AAAGAGATTTGTACTTAATTCTATGCACAACTTCTCTTTCAATTTCAACATCTGACGGCTCAAAAAGTTTTATCATTTTATTATTAAAGTATTGTTTTAAGATTAAATTTTGCAATCAGGATTTGTCATTTTTAAGCAAATTTTACCTTTAATCCTTTGTGAAATAGGCAACATTTTGCAAGCCGAACCTCAAATTTTATTCAAAGTGAAAGTAATGGGCTGTAAATTCAAAATGCCGGTTTTTACTGGCATTTTTTATGCCAAAATTACTAAATGAATACTAAGCTAATTGAGCAATTTTTAGACTATTACTGGCTGTCGTCCGGAGCCAGCCACAACACGCTTTTCGCCTACCGCTCCGACCTAAAATTATTTGCAAAATGGCTTGCTGGCTCACTGCAAAATGCCGGTGAAAAAGACATTTCTAATTACTTCAAACAGAGGAAATTTAAGCCTTCAACTCAGGCCAGAACTCTGACTTGCTTGCGGATTTTTTATCAATATTTGCTGGCTGAAAATTTGCTCAAAAGCAATCCAACTGCCAAATTATTACATCCAAAACAAGAGCAAAAATTGCCGATTTTTCTGAGTATTTCTGAGGTTGAAAAATTGCTAAATGCGCCAAATCCGACCAGTATTTTTGGCATTCGTGACCGTGCTATGCTGGAGCTGTTATATGCCTGTGGATTGCGGGTTTCAGAGCTAATTGCTTTGGAATATCAAAATATTAATTTGGCTGATGGCTATATCCGCATTCACGGCAAGGGTAATAAAGAGCGGATGCTGCCGTTAGGCGAGGTGGCGCTGGATTATTTGCAAAAATATGAGCAAAATTCTCGTGCGTTTTTGCTTAAAAATGGGCAAAATAATAGTTATTTTCTCAGCAATCGTGGCAGCCAGATGTCAAGGCAAAATTTCTTTTATATTATCAAATCCTACGCCGCCAAAGTTGCCATTAACAAGCCACTTTCGCCGCACACTTTGCGTCATGCTTTTGCCACTCATTTGGTGCAAAAAGGGGCAGATTTGCGAAGTGTTCAGCTGCTGCTTGGCCACAGCGACATTACTACCACGCAGATTTATACTCATATTCAAAACACTCAGCTCAAATCTCAGCACCAAAAACATCATCCTCGGGGCTGAAATTTTTCGTTCAGGCGGAGTTGCAAATCAGGCAGTTTTGCAGTAATTTTTTTCAGCCAATTAACAAATTCATAATTCATCAAATACAAACACGGCAATAATATTAGCGTCATCAAAGTGCCGAAAAGCAAGCCGTAGCCCAGCGCTAACGCCATCGGTTTGAGGATAAAATCGCTGCCGCCAATCCCATACGCCAACGGAATTACTCCGGCTAAAGTGGTCAGAGTGGTCAGAATTACAGCTCGCAGGCGGTCTTTTGCGGCCTGCACAATCCATTTCACACTCGGCTCGGAGGCTGAAAATTTTGCCCTGAGGTAATTCAAATGCGAAACCATTACCAATGAATCATTTACAATCACGCCAATTAGCGCCAAAGTGCCAAGCATTGCAAAAAAACTCAGCGGCTCGCCGTGCAAGAAAAATGCCCAAATCACTCCAATTGCCGCAAACGGAATGGCGCTTAAAACCAGTAACGGCTGGGTGTAAGAGTCAAATAGCAAAATCAGCAGCAGGAAAATCACAAACACTGCCACCACAAAAGCTTGCAAAAAACTCTTGACCGATTGCTGAGTTTCCTTCGCCCCGCCCTCGCTGAGAACTCGGATATTAGGATAATTCACACTGGCGTTCAGCTGCTTCAAAGCTTGGGAAATCACCGCTGAGGTGCTGGTAATTTCATCGTCAATGCTGGCGCTAATTTTCACCGAGCGCTGGGCATCAAAATGATTAAAATCCGGCTCACCGGCAATATTTTCTATGCTGGAAAATTGCTTCAGAGGCACTGGCCGACCCTGCCGATTATTGATTTTCAGCGAGTTGATAAAAGCCTCCGATTGCCCGTCAGCGCCGAGATAAATACGAAAATCCACATCGGTATCGCCAAAGCGCATATCGGTTACATCAATGCCGGTGAAAGCGGCGGTCAGGTAGCGGCTGACGGTGAGAAAATCCACATCCAGCCTTGCCATTCGCTCAAAATCCAGCGCCACTTCAATGCGTGATTTGCCGGCTTTGTCGTCTCGGTCAATATCGTCCAAACCGTCCATTTTCGTTAGAATTTTTATCAAAGCATCAGCCGCATTTTGCCTCTCAAAATTATCATTTCCAATCAGCTGAATTTCAATATCTTCGCCTTGTGGAGGCCCCGGGCGGCGGACTGAAAATGTCAATTTCTGCACCCCTTTGACTTTTTTTGCACTGGCTTTGAGCTTTTGTAATAACGCTTTTGCCTGAATTTGGCGCTGGCTGGATGGCACTAAATCAATGCTAAAATCTGCCGTATTACTAAAATCCTTGCCGATAGTATTTGTCAGAGAATCCAAATCTGCGCCGACCACTTGAGTAATTAATTTCTCAACTTTTTTGCTGAAATCCACCGTGCGCTCAAGCGATGAGCCGCTCGGCATCTCTAATTTTGCAGTAATCACATCAGCCCCGACCGCCGGAAAAAGGGTCAAACGCATTTGTGTTGCAGCAAAAATAATGGATAAAATCAGTAAGCCAAAAAATCCCAAAACCACTAAATAACGCTTGGCTAAAATCTTTTTGAGTGCCACTTCAAACCAGTCCTCAAGGGCATTAAACCAAGTGCTTTGCTGGGGTTTCGGATTAAAACTTGCAAGGTGTGCCGGCAGGGCAATCGTTACCTCCAACAGCGATAACGACAGCGCAAAAATCACCACTAATGGAATTACATAAATAAATTTGCCCATCACCCCTTCCATCAAAAACATTGATGAAAACGCCAAAACCGTGGTCAAAATAGTAGTGATAACCGGCATAATAACGCGCTTAAATCCACGCACCGCCGAGCTATATTTATCCTCGCCAGTTTGTTTGTAATGATGAATACTCTCCGCCACAATAATTGAGTCATCCACCACAATCCCCAGCACCAAAATCATTGCCGCGAGTGATACTAAATTGATAGTTTCGCCGATTGAGCCAAGCAGTGCCACAGCGCCCAAAAGCGAGACCGGCAGGCTGATTGCAACCCAAAATGCAGTCCGCAAAGACAAAAATACGCCTAACACAATCAGCACCAAAAGCAGACCAATCAAGCCATTATTAGTTACAATATTTAGCCGATTTCGCACATATTTTGAGGCATCAGATGAGTAAAAAATATGCACTTTCTGGTATTTTTTATCCTGCAAAATCCTCAGTTTTTGCTTAATCAAATCAACCGTAGTAATAATATCGGCACTCGCCTGCTTGCGAATTTTGAGGATAAAACCTTTCGTGGCGTTAATCCGAATAATGGTTTTTTCCTCAACGCTGCCATCAGTAATTTTAGCAATGTCTTTCAGCCGCACCACCAAGCCATCAAAACTGGATTTCACAATCACATCGCCGACCGCGCTGGCCTTATCAAATTTCGCCAAAACGACAATGGTTTTCTCGTCCTCAGAATTGTGATTATTGCCTACGGTATAACGCCGATTGCGTGCTTTGATGGCATCAATTACCTCAGTCAAACTCAGCTGATATTGATAAAGTTTTTCCGCATCAATGCGAATTTGAATCTCTCTTTCCAAGTAGCCTTCCTTCACCACTTCCGAAATTCCGTCAAGCAATTCCAACTCATTAGCAATGGAATCTGTGATATTTCTAAGCTCGGCAAACGACATTGCCATCAGCAAAAGCCCCAAATGCGCCCTCTTTAGCCAGAGTGGCAAAATCCATAGCGCATAAAAAACTCTCGGTAAATGATTGGGAATCGCCGGAAATTTGCGGCAGCTGCCACACC
>JAAOIF010000111.1 GCA_015163925.1 Candidatus Thioglobus sp. | reverse complement strand
CAGTTTCCCCCGCCATAGCCACTAATAAAGAGGTGTCATGGGGAATTGACGGCGGCGGCAACAACGCTATTGCCATAAATGGAAAAATAGTCAATATTTTCATCACTTACTAAAGCCAAAATCACGATTCCAAGCGCTAAGGCAATGTGCGAGAAAATGCCTAAAATAGCATCATTTGACAAAAATTGCCGCTGCTGCAAAACCACAATTAAGCCAGCAAAAATCACGCCTACAACCACTAATCCGGCATGAATTCCCAGACCAGTTCCAAGCCCTAAAGCCACGCCGAGAAGTGCGCTGTGAGAGATGGATTCGGAGAAATAACTCATCCGTTTCCATATCACAAAACAGCCGAGCCAGCCGGCAATAATGGCAATTCCGAGTGCGGCGAATATTGCCCTAATAATAAATTCTTCCACTACTGACAATCCTTGCAAAGTCCGTATAAATAAAGGCAATGGTCGGTGAGTTGATAGCCGTGCTGAGTTGCCACATCGCGCTGATGTTGCTCAATTACACTGTCTTGAAACTCATCGATTTTGCCACATTTGACACAAACCAAATGGTCGTGATGCTCGGCATTTGAGAGCTCAAAAACGCTTTGCCCATTATCAAAATTCAGCTTGTTAATCATACCCGCTTGCTCAAATTGCGTCAGCACCCGATAAACCGTTGCCACACCAACCTCTTCGCCTCCAAGCAGCAAAGCGCGATAAATATCCTCAGCGCTCATATGGTGATTTTCATTAGTTTCCAAAATCTGCAAAATTTTCAGCCGCGGCAGGGTAACTTTCAGCCCCGCAGTTTTTAAATCTTGTGCGTTCATAATTATTTTTGTAATGTAAAATTAGCAATATTTTAATCTAAATCACTTATGAAAAAAATAACTTCAATCGTCTGCATATTGCCCCTGCTGTCCGCTTGCCTGCCCTCGATGCCGGAATTGCCTGATGTCTCAAAAATAATTACGGAGTTTTCAGCCCCGATTTTATACAAAGACGATGTCAATCAAGGCTCAATTCTGGAACGCTTTAAAGTCAATCAAATCAAGGTCGGAATGTCAAAAGAGCAGGTGAAAAATCTCATCGGTTCGCCCAGTATTATTGACCCTTTTCACAACAATCAATGGGATTATATCAACCATTCCACCTTGCATAAAAAAGCCGATATTAGCTATAAATTAACGCTAATTTTTAAGAATAATAATTTAATTAAAATTGACCGCTCGGGGCTGAAATCCTTGCCAGCACTGACTGATAAGGAAAAAAAATTACAAACCCAACGGCTTGCTGAGGAAAAAACTACCACAGCCGCTGACACATTAGAGCAAAAACGCCTTGCCGCAGAAATAGCAAAATCCAAAGCAATGGTCAAGGCAAAAGCCGAGCGCCTTGCACGAGAAAAAGCGCTTAAAGCAGGCAAAAAATAACCAGCCTTAAATTTGTGTTAGCACTAAATGTCCAAAATTTAAGCTGTCAGAGAGGCTATAATCGGCTGTTTGAGGAATTATCTTTTACGGCAAATTCCGGCGATTTGCTCAGAATTACCGGCATCAACGGCAGCGGCAAAACTTCACTTTTAAAAATTTTAGCCGGTCTCAGCGACTCACAAAAAGGGCAAATTATGCTCGGTGAAAATTTGGTCAAATCGCCAAAATATCAGCAAGAAGTTTTTTATTTAGGGCATCTGTCGGCTCTCAGCGGGCAGCTGAATTGCCTTGAAAATCTTGAGTTTTTAACCGGCTTAAACTCAGCCACAGCAAGCCCATTACTGCTTGAAGCATTAGACAAAATCGGCTTAAAAGGCTATCAAAATGAATATTGCTCAAAACTCTCAGCCGGACAAAAACGCCGAGTAATATTAGCCGGATTATTCGCCTCCAAAGCCAAAATCTGGCTGTTAGATGAGCCTTTTACCGCACTTGACCGGGACGGAATTAGCCTTGTGGAAGCTTGCATAAAAACCCATTGCCAGCAAGGCGGAATCTGCATTTTCACCACTCATCAAGCCTCAAATCTGCCCAATCAAAAAACCTTAGCCTTATGAATATTTACGCCAAAACCCTCAAACGAGACTTGCAAATTGCCATCAGAAATCCCTCCAGCGTGCTGAATCCTTTGCTATTTTTTGTGATTTCAGTCTCACTTTTTCCACTTGCCATCAGCCCCGAGGCCACAACTCTCACGCAAATCGCCGCCGGAATCATCTGGGTCGCCTGTATGCTGGCGGTTTTGCTCTCGCTGAATGCGTTATTTCATTATGATTTTGAAAATGGCGTTTTGGAGCAAATGGTGATTTCTCATCATAATTTGCCATTACTAATTCTGGCGAAAATCACCGCCCATTGGCTTTTAACCGGCATTCCAATTATTTTGCTTTCGCCGATTTTAGGCTCATTTTTACTACTTGACACTCCGGCAATCCAAATTCTAATGCTGACCTTGCTGCTTGCTACTCCAAGCCTGAGCCTAATCGGCAGCATCGGCGCATCACTTATTGTCGGCATCAAAAACTCAGGAATGCTTTTGGCTTTGCTGATTTTGCCACTTTATATTCCAATCCTAATTTTCGCCTCCAGCGCCGTCTCACAAGCACAATTCGGCTTAGAAATCACCGGACAATTATATTTTTTAGCCACAATTTTAGTGTTAAGCCTAATCTCCGCCCCTTTTGTCAGTAGCATTGCCCTTAAAATTAGTTTAGAATAGTAATAGCAAAAAAGGTGAAAAATGAGTGAATTAGAAATTAAAAGATTAGAAGCTGAAATCTATCAAAGAATAGAAAATACCAAGAAAACCAAGCAGGAATATTTTTGGTATCCGGCAGTAGTTGGCGCTGGATTAGTACTGGCTGGCGTAACTTTTGCGCAGTTATTTTTATAATTTTATACGGCTTATCTGTTATAATTTGCAACACGCTGATTTGTCTCGATTGCTGGCGTGGTCTGTTTTCAGACTAAAAAGCTAAAGTAGGATTTCTTCTGGAAAGCCCGCTTGGTCAAGGTTTTCACACAAGGAGAAATTATGATATTCACTTCCGAATCCGTCTCAGCCGGTCATCCTGACAAAGTTTGCGACCAAATTTCTGATGCAATTTTAGATGCCGCCCTGACAAATGATGAAAATTCACGAGTTGCTGTGGAGGCTTTGGCAAAAGATAATAATGTGATTTTAGCCGGCGAAATCAGCACAAATAGCCAGATTGATTATGAGCAAATTGTGCGTGAAACCATTACTAATATCGGCTACGACTCAGACGAATACGGCTTCAACGGCAACACTTGCAAGATTACAAATCTGCTCGGCGAGCAATCTGGAGACATCGCCCGCGGGGTGGATGAATCTGAAAATCATCAGCAAGGTGCTGGCGATCAGGGGCTGATGTTTGGCTTTGCTTGTAATGAAACTGATGTGCTGATGCCGGCGCCGATTATGCTGGCTCACAAGCTGGTTTCTCAGCAGGCGAAACTGATGAAAAACGGCTCTCTGCCTTGGCTGCGGCCTGATGCGAAGTCGCAAGTTTCTTGCATTTATGATGGGCATAAAATCATCGGAATTGATGCTGTGGTGCTTTCAACTCAGCATAACGAGGGCATTTCTCAGGGCGATTTGCAGGCGGCAATTATGGAGGAAATTATCCAGCCGGTGCTGCCTGAAAAGTGGCTAAATTCCAAAACTAAATATCACATAAATCCAACTGGCAAATTCGTAATCGGCGGTCCGGTGGGCGATTGCGGGCTGACCGGACGGAAAATTATTGTTGATACTTATGGCGGAATGGCTCGTCATGGCGGCGGCGCATTTTCCGGCAAGGACCCATCAAAAGTGGATAGAAGTGCCGCCTACGCCATGCGTTTTGTTGCCAAAAATATTGTGGCTTGCGGCATGGCTGACAGGTGTGAAATTCAGGTCTCGTATGCCATCGGCGTGGCGAATCCGACCAGTATTAGCAT
>JAAOIF010000110.1 GCA_015163925.1 Candidatus Thioglobus sp. | reverse complement strand
GTTAATTGCAAAAATAATCAAGGGCAAAACCGCCGCCGAGGGCTTGCTGAGAAGTGCCAAAATAAATAAAAATAATGGCAGAAAATCAAGCCTTGCCTGATTTTTAAGATAAAAATATAAGGCTGAAAGTGAAAAACAAAATGCCAATAAGCCCCTAAATTCGCTGACCCAAGCCACAGCTTCAACCTGAAGCGGGTGCAAAAGAAAAAATAAAGTGCCAAGCAAAACCGCCCACTTATTACTAACAAAAGTTTTAAGAATTGTGAAAACCAAAAGTCCATTTACAATATGCACAACCACATTTGCACTATGCAAAATGCTGCTAACCGGCAAGGCTAAAACCTCCGCAAATGCCGTCAAACCGCTCCAAAACAGATAACTAATCGGAATATACATTCCAAAAAATTGCCCAGAAAATAATTTTAAAAAGTTGGCAAATGAAGGATTTACAACGAAAGGATTTGACAAATGCCCGCCCACAGCCTCTTTGCCATCGTCCCAAACCAAGCTAAAATCCCACACTTGCCAATAAATTAGTAATGGCAAAAGTAGCAAAATAGCGGTAATTATTTGGTAATTTTTGCTGAATAAATCGGAGAATTTAAAGGCAAGTGAGCTGGATTTTTGCTGATTTTTGCTTATGCGATTTTTAGACTTTTTGTTTTTCATATTACTAATTATACTGCCTGAAATAAATTCAGAATGACAGATTTGGGCATTGCTGCTTGAGTTTTGCTAAGATTGCCGCTTGCAATTTGATTTGATTTTGCCGAGCCAGATTTGCATCCGCTTGGGCTTTTTGACATTGTTTTAGCAGCAAATGTGAATAAATTTTATCATTTCTCGCGCGGAAAGCCGTTAAAACCTTGTGATAATACTTCTTTTTTATTGCCAACAGTAACAGCTCCGACCTGTGTGGAAGGGTCTTTTGACCAAGTGGAAATCTCTTTAGCAAGTGCCAAATATCGCTTGTCCCATTTGCTTGTTTGGCTCATCTGATTTTAATTGAAGCCAGACTTATTAGCACTAAAATCAGAGTAATCATCCAAAATCTGACAATAATTTTCGGCTCGCTCATGCCTTTTTTTTCAAAATGATGATGCAGGGGAGCCATCATAAAAAAGCGTTTTTGCGTTCTTTTGTAATAAGCCACTTGAATTACAACCGAAAGCGTTTCCGCCACGAAAACCCCGCCCATAATGAATAATAATATTTCCTGACGGACAATAATTGCAATAATTGCCAAAATTGCGCCAAGTGCTAACGAGCCGACATCGCCCATAAATACCTCAGCCGGATAGGCGTTAAACCACAAAAATCCAAGCCCAGCGCCAATTAGTGCTGCGCAGATTACAAACATTTCGCCCGAGCCCGGAATGAAAGCCATATTTAGGTAATTGGTGAAATTGTAATTGCTGCTGATGTAGGCAAAAATCGCCAAAGCGCCGGCAATCAAAATCACTGGCATAATCGCCAAACCGTCCAAGCCGTCAGTCAAATTAACGGCATTTGAGCTGCCGACAATTACAAAATATGACAAAGCAAATAGCCCGAAAACGCCTAACTGAATTGACCAATCCTTGAAAAATGGAATTAGTAATTCGGTGGAAGCCGGCTGCTGAGGATTGAAAATCAGCCAGCCGATGATGAAAATTGCTCCAAGCGATTGAGCCAGATATTTTTGCTTACTGCTGAGGCCAGCGGAGGATTTTCGCTTGATTTTTAGGTAATCATCGACAAAGCCGATTGCCCCAAAAATCAGCGCTGTGGCAAGGACAATCCACAAATAGGCGCTATACCAATTTCCCCAAATCAGGCTGCTGGAGATGAATGAAAATAAGATGAAAATCCCGCCCATCGTTGGCGTGCCGGATTTTTCAAAGTGTGATTTCGGACCGTCAGTGCGGACCACTTGCCCGATTTGATATTGTTGTAATTTGCTGATGAATAATTTGCCGAAAACTAAACTGACTAAAAGTGCGGTCAGCATCGCCAAAACTGCCCTGAGAGTTAGGTAATTGAGGACGCCAAAGCCGCTGTCAAACTGGGCGAGAAAATTAGCTAATGCCAATAACATAAGATTTATTTAGCGGCAGAATTTTGCTTGGCAAGGAATGCGGCTTCATCAGTTTTGAAGTTTTTGGCTTTTTTGCCTTGACGAATAATTTTGACTTTGCGGATAAAATCACCTTGCTTGATGAGATTTACAATGCCCAAACCCTGCACCACACGGCCAAAAACTGTGTGTTTGCCGTCTAACCAAGGGGTGGCTTTGTGGGTGATGAAAAACTGCGAACCGTTAGTGTTCGGACCGCCATTTGCCATTGATAATATGCCGGCGCTGTCGTGTTTTAAATCGGTGATTTCGTCTCTGAATTGATAGCCCGGACCGCCGCTGCCACTGCCTTGCGGGTCGCCACCCTGAATCATAAAATCTTTAATTACTCGGTGAAATTTTAAGCCATCATAGTAGCGTTTGCCGGTTTTTTGGTTTGAGTGTTTTTTGCCCTCAGCCAAGCCGACAAAATTTATCACCGTCAGCGGAGTTTTCTCAAAGGCAAGTTTAATCAAAATATCGCCCTGATTGGTTTGTAGCTTGGCATACAGCCCATCTCGTAATTGTGCCTGAGACTGAAATGATAAAAAAAGTGTTAATATTAACGCTAAAATTCGCATAAATTAGCCCTGAAAAAAGTGGATATGTTACCAAAAATATGGGTTTTAATCAGTTAAAATACCAAAATTAAGCCAAATTATTACTATTTAGGCTGTTATTTTAGGAGAAATTTATGTCATTACTAATTACCGATGAGTGCATTAATTGTGATGTTTGTGAGCCAGAATGCCCGAATGAGGCGATTTATATGGGCGCTGAAATCTATGAAATTGATGGCGATAAATGCACCGAATGTGTCGGCCATTTTGACACCCCTCAATGTGTGGAAGTTTGCCCGGTAGATTGCTGTTTGCCCGACCTCAACCGCGTGGAAACCGAGGCAGAATTATTGGCTAAATTAGCTTGAAATTAGCCCAAAGTTTCTTGCAAAGCAGCAAGGCATAAAGTGATATTTTCTTGCCGACTGGAATGCCCCATTAGCCCGATACGCCAGACTTTGCCGGCATAAGCGCCAAGCCCAGCGCCGATTTCCAAATTGTATTTTTCCAGCAAAATCCCTCGCACTTTTGCGTCATCTGCCCCATCAGGAATAAACACCGAATTTAGCTGCGGCAGGCGATTTTTTTCATCAACCAAAAAGTTAATTCCCATTGATTCCAAGCCATTTTTGAGGATTTTGTGATTGCTCAAATGCCGCTGCCACGCCGCCTCCAGCCCTTCCTCAGTCAGCATTACCAACGCCTCGTGCAAGCCGTATAAAGTATTCACCGGCGCGGTGTGATGATAAGTCCGCTTCGCCCCCTGCCCCCAATATCCCATCACCAAATTCAGGTCTAAAAACCAAGAAGTAACCGGATTTTTCCGCTGACTTAATTTCTTAATAGCCCGCTCATTTAAGCTAATCGGCGAAATTCCGGGCATCGCCGAGAGGCATTTTTGCGGTGTGATATTCAATCGGGTCCTCAACCGTCATAATGTTGCGTTTGGTTTTATTCAAAATGCTCAAAGCGGCGTAAAGTGTGGTGGTTTTGCCCGAGCCGGTCGGACCAGTAACCAAAACAATTCCGTGTGGCTTGCGAATTAGTTTGGAGATTTGCTGATGATGAACTTCGCCCATTCCCAACTCCGCCAGCTCTAAACGCCCGACCTGCTTATCCAAAATCCGCATCACCGCTTTTTCACTATAACCAGATGGAATCGTAGAAACCCTCATATCAACATCTCTGGAGCCAAGCTGAATAGAAATCCGTCCGTCCTGAGGAATGCGGCGCTCGGCAATATCCAGACGAGCCATGACTTTAATCCGAGAAATCACCAGCGGCGCAATTTTAATATCCAATTCCATCACTTGCTTGAGAATCCCATGCACCC
>JAAOIF010000010.1 GCA_015163925.1 Candidatus Thioglobus sp. | reverse complement strand
GCGGCGAAATAATATTGTCAAAATCAGTAGTTTTAAAGTCATAATAATAGTTCTGAAAATCACCCAAAAGTGTTGGAAATATGGAATTTAATTTTTTAATATCATAAGCCAAATCAAAGCCTAAAGCCTTTGCTGCCGCCGCCACGCCAAGCATTTCTCCGTCCCAAATTTCTGATTTTGAGTCTTTGTCTCTGAGGAAAATAATTTGCGTTTTGTCAGAAAAAACTGCCACTGCCTCCGGCTCGGTAAAACCGGTCAGATACCAAAAATCACTGTCTGGGCGAAACGGATAATTTACATCTCCGCTCCGCTGCTGCTGCGAATTAGTGCTAATTATCAGCAGAGAATTAGCGGCAAATTGGCTTAGTAATTTTTTCCTTCTATTTTGATGTATCATATTTTTAATTTTTTCGCCATAAATATTATGAAATCGCCTCGTTTGCACCAAAATATTGCTTTAAAAATTGATGATGAAATCGCATTAGACCGCTGCGGCTCGCATTATTTGGCTAAAGTTTTGCGTTTTCCACAGGGGCAAAATATTATTTTATTTAACGGTAATGGCAGCAATTATACCGCTAAGGTGCTGGATTGCAAAAAACATATTCGGGTAAAAATTCTCTCAAAGTCGCCAGATTTGGTTGAATCAAAGCTGAATTTGACACTGGTTCAGGGAATTGCTAAGGGTGAGAAAATGGATTTTTTGCTGCAAAAAGCGGTGGAGCTCGGAGTAAATAAAATTGTGCCGATTGTCTCAAAGCGTTGTGTGGTCAGGCTTGACGCTGATAAAAGCCAAAAACGCCAAGCCCATTGGCAAAAAATTATTATTAGTGCTTGTGAGCAATCAGAGCGCTGTGTGCTGCCGGAAATATTGCCGATAATGGCTCTGGAGCAGTGGTTACAGCAGCCGGTGGAGAATGGTTTTGTGCTTCATCAGCGGGCGGAGAAAACTTTATTAGAGCTTGATTTTATAGCCAAAGCAACTATTTTAATTGGCCCTGAGGGCGGCTTGAGTGAGGCGGAAATCTCCAATGCCGTGGCGGCAAATTATCAGCCTTTGCTGCTGGGAAAACGAGTTCTCAGAACTGAAACTGCCTCGCTTGCAGCCATTGCTAATATGCAATTATTGTGGGGCAGTTGAGGGCTAAAAATCGTAACGAGCGCCGATGGTAAATTCATTTTTATTGGCTTGAGTCTCAGTTTTTGTGGTGTTAAACCAAGCATACAAACGGTAATTTTCAAGCTGTTTGCGCAAGCCGATTTGTAATTGCTTATAATTATTTTTCGGACTGATTTGGTCATAATTTAGCATTCCGTAAACGCCTCTGAGGGAGACCCCTTTGCCGAATTCTGGCAAGTTCAAAACGGCTGCTACATCAAATGCGTGGAAGTCTTCATTCGCTTCGCCGGCATAAATTTGCGAAAAAGAAGCAACGGTAATATTCAGGTCTGATGCGGGTTTTAGGCTTAATGATAAGCCAATTTGCTCGCGGTCGGTTGAGGTTTTGCCGCCTTCTGCCAAAGAATAATAGGCTCCGATATTAGTATTTTTGGATAATTGATACTCGCCGCCAAGCACCCACGAACTGACGCCATCTGGCTTGTTATCGCCTCCCAACTGAGCGCTAATTTGGAGTTTTAATTGCTCGCCCAATTTGTTCCGATAATGCACAGCCGAGCCGAGCCGAGCGTGTCCTTTGTCGTCACCGTAGGCGAAATCATCGTAAGTGCTGGCTGGCGTGGAGCTGAAAATATCTAACTTTGAGCCGACAAAATTATAGCTGCCGGACCAGTCTCGTCCGAGGCGTAAATCGCCAAAATCCTCGCCCTGAATGCCCACAAAAGCCAGCCGCACGCTGCCATCGCTAATGCTGAAATTACTGGCTAATCCCCATTCAAAGCGGTAAATTGCTGTTAATTCATCGCCGATGGGATGTGAATTTTTGACTCCAAAACGACTGGTGCCGGCACTTTTGATGGCAATTGTTTTGGTTCCGCCCTCAGAACTGCTGCGAATTGCAACTCTAAGGCTGCCGTAGAATGGGTTGGCAAATTTTGATGTTGGCGCTGAAGTGCTTGATTTTTCAGCACCCGCCGCCACAGCGTTAATGGATAAAAATAGGAATGAAAATAGGCTTAAAGTAATAGATTTAATATTCATAATTGCAAAGTTTTTATGGTGAAAAGGTTGATTTTAGCACTTTTATTTATGCCGTAGTAAGTAATTTTAGGGCGGCTTGAATCGGGCTTAATACATCGGCTAATTTTTTGCGAATCGCAGAGCCAGCAAGGCTGTGAGCCGAAATTGTGCCGACCACAAGCCCCTCGCTGACCCCGGCGAGTAGCAATCTGGCTTGGACTTTTTCGGCTGAAATATTGTCTTCTAAGCCTAATTTTTCCAAGACTAATTTTGCTTGATTTTGCAAGTCCTCAATTTGGTTCAAAGGGGCAATCAGCGGGTGCGAAAGGCGTTTTCCTAAAACCTCCAAAGTGCGATATAGCACATATTCTTGATTGATTTTTTTGAGAATATGAGCGATGGTTTTGAGCAAAATTTGCCCCTGCTCGCTGCTAATAAATTCAAGCTCTTTAGTGTTATTTTTCAAGGCTTTGACCTTATCAAAATTAGGCAAATTATCTGTTAGCCTTTCAATAAATCCGACCAAAAATGCAGTTTTCCGCAAGCCCTGTTGCCAGAGTTTATCCCTTGCCGCTTGGTCAATTAGTCCGGTTTGTAAGACTAAATTAGTGGTGTTAATCAGCGCTTGAGTGTCATCGGTAAAGGGCAAAAATTCCAACAAATAAGCAGCAATTTGTTTGCCGACCGGATGCTTAATAACAAAATCTCGAGCCAGCAAAAATCGCCCGATTTGCGCCTGCTCATCAGTATTTGTGGCACTCCACCAGACCAAATCTAACACCTCAGCGGCGAGATGTTGAGAATTTGCAACGGCAATTACCGCCTCCACATCGCCGATTTTCAGCAAGGATTTTAGATTGCTTGAAGCCACTTGCCCCAGCCGTGACCAGCGTTTTAGATAAGCCGGATAGCCGCCCATTGAGCCGAGAATTTTCTCTGTTAATAACTTTTGCACCTCAAGAATTTTGCCATCAGAATTTTGCTCAAACGCCATAGATTGCTCTTTTTTCGCATGCGTCAAACCGACCACAACTAATTTATAAACATCAATCCGAATCGCCTCAGAAGTGGCAATTAGGACATTTAGTTTGAGTTTTTCTTCAGCACTTAGCACGGCAAATTCGGTTGATTGAGGACAGCGATTGATTTTTGCAAGCGTCTTTAAAAATCACCAAAGGCTGCTTGGAAAATTTAAAAATAATCAAAAAAGGCGACTGAAAAACTGGCATTTTCATTGAGTATTTTTTGCTTGATTTGTCGTTTTTTTCAAGAGTAATTTGCTCATTTGTAAAGCCGATTTTGCAAACTGAGGCTTGTTTCCAAAACACATTTTTACGCAAAAAATACCAAAACCAGATTGATAAAAAACCGCTCAAACCAAGCCCCAGAGCGAGCTGTGGCAAGTAATACCAAATCGCCAGCAAGCACAAAAAATAAACTCCGACACTTAGCAGCAAGTAGGTTTTTGAGGGTTGTAATTCAATTATTAAATTGCTCATTTGCCGATTTCATCGCCAATTTCATCGCCAATTTCCTTAGCTCTATCAAAGGCTGCAAGCATTGCTGCTGAGACGATTTGCTCAAAGTTTTGCTGCTGAAATGAGTTGATTGCCGCTTGCGTAGTGCCGCCCGGCGAGCTGACTTTTTCCCGTAAAACTTTTGGCGAATCGCTTGATTTGCTTGCCATTACAGCGCTGCCGAGTGCCGTTTGAATGCTAAGTTTCTCGGCGGCAGCTTGCTCTAAACCCAAATCCACACCGGCTTTTGTCATTGCCTCTAACATTAGAAAAAAATACGCCGGACCGCTTCCAGACACCGCCGTTACAGCATTTATCAAGTTTTCGTTCTCCACCCAAACACACTCGCCGATGGCATTTAAAATAGTGGTAGCGGCAGATTTCTGCTGGGCATTCACCAAATTATTAGCAAAAGCGCCGCTGATGCCCTGCCCGACTAAGGCTGGAGTGTTAGGCATCACCCGCACAAGCGCCTGATTTCCGCCTAACCAGCGGTCAATATCAATACTTTTGACCCCGGCGGCAATGGAAATTATCAGCGGTTTTTGCTCTAAATTAGAGCTTAATTCTTGGCAAACTTGCGCTAAATTTTGCGGTTTTACTGCCAAAATTAAAATCTCAGAAGCACTTGCAAGCGCAATATTATTATCAAAAATTTCAACCCCGAGCTGCGTATTTATTTGGGATAATAACGCCTTATTGACATCGCTAATTTTGATAAAATCTTTGCCGTAACCGTTACTAATAAGCCCGCTGGCAAGGGCATAAGCCATATTTCCAGCGCCGATAAAACCAATTTTTTGCATAATAAATTAAATTAAAAATATGAAAAAGAATTTTAACCCAAAATTGATTATGATTGATGTTGATGGCACATTAGTTGATAGCGCGGCGGACTTGGCGTATTGTGTGGATGCGCTGATGGAGCTGCTGGGACGGGCGAAATGGGGCGAGGGAAAGGTGCGACATTGGGTCGGAAATGGGGTGGAAAAATTGGTTGAACGCAGCCTCACCGGTGAGTTGGAGGCGGGGGTAAATCAGGCGGATTTTGACCAAGCATATCCTTTGTTTTTGCAGTTATATCGCCAAAATACTTGCGTGCGTTCGGGGCTGTATGACGGCGTTTTGGAGGGTTTGGATTACCTCAAATCTAAGGGTTATATTTTGGGCTGTGTGACTAATAAATCCGAGCAATTTACTTTGCCGATTTTAAAAAAATTGGGCATTTTTAATGACTTTAAAATCGTCATTTCTGGCGATACTTTACCACGAAAAAAGCCCGACCCTATGCCACTTTTGCACGCTGCTGAGTTTTTTAATATTAGTGCAAATAAATGCTTAATGTTAGGCGATTCTGTTAGTGATGTAACTGCCGCCCGAGCCGCTGGTTTTGGGATTATTTGTATGAGTTATGGCTATAATCACGGCGAAAATATTGCCGATGAAAAGCCCGATTTAGTGTTGGATTCAATGGCTGAATTGCAAAATTATTTATAGTAAAAATGCAAAATTTTGAGCAAAATCACATCTGGCATCCGTATGCGAAAATGCCGAATTCTACGCCGGCGCATTTGGTCAAATCAGCCTCCGGAGTGCATTTGCAGCTGGCGAATGGGCAAAAAATTATTGACGGTATGAGTTCGTGGTGGGCGGCGATTCACGGCTACAATCATCCAGTTTTGAACCAAGCAATTTCCAAGCAATTAGAGCAAATGGCGCATGTGATGTTCGGCGGTTTGACCCATCAGCCGGCGATTGATTTGGCGGAAACTTTGCTGGAAATTACTCCAAAAAGTCTTACTAAAATTTTCTTTAGCGATTCTGGCTCGGTTGCCGTGGAAGTGGCGCTGAAAATGGCTTGGCAATATTGGCAAAATCAGCGGCAATCTGGCAAGCAAAAGTTCATTACTTTGCGCTCTGGCTACCACGGAGACACCTTTGCCGCTATGGGTTTGAGCGACCCTGATGGCGGAATTCATCATTTATTTTCAAGTGTTTTAACGCCGCAATTTTTTGTTAAAAGTCCGGCTGTGGCAGGCTTGGATGAGGCGCTTGAGGACTTGAAAACAACTCTTAAAAATCACGCAAACAGCGTAGCAGCAATGGTTTTAGAGCCTGTGGTGCAGGGCGCAGGTGGGATGCGAATTTACAATCCGGAATATTTGACCCAAGCCAAAGCCCTTTGCCAGAGCCATAATGTGCTATTTATTACTGATGAAATTGCCACTGGTTTTGGCAGGACTGGCGAGCTTTTTGCTGTGGATTATGTCGGAGTTGAGCCGGATATTTTGTGCTTGGGCAAGGCGCTGACCGGCGGATATTTGAGTCTGGCGGCAACGCTTTGCACCGATGAGGTCGCCGGCAAGCTCGGGGCGCTGATGCACGGGCCGACTTTTATGGCAAATCCGCTGGCTTGTAGCGTGGCAAATGCCAGTATTGAATTGCTGTTAAATCGGGCTTGGCAAGACGATATTGCCAGAATTGAGAAAATTTTCACCGAGCAATTATTGCCTTTGCAACAGCATAAAAAAGTGGCTCAAGTGCGGATTTTAGGGGCGATTGGCGTGGTGGAAATGGTTGATAAAATTGATGTTGAAAAGGTGCAAAACCGGCTGATTGAGTGCGGCGTGTGGCTGCGGCCATTTGGCAAATTGCTTTACACGATGCCGCCTTTTATCAGCAGCGAGGCGGAATTATTGCAAATTACCAAAGCGCTGAAAACAGTGATTTATGATTAGAAATTTGGGTTTATAATGGCTTGGTATTTTTGAATTAGGACTGAAATATGCAAAATAAAACCACAGGCGCGCTGGCAGGGGCGGTGTTATTGGGCTTGAGTAATGTGGCGGCGGCGCAGGATTGTTTCGGCGTGGTATTAGCCGGCGAGAACGATTGTGCCACCAGTTTGAATGCTTGTGCCGGGCATTCATTGGAAGACGGGCAAGCCGATGCCTACATTGATTTGCCCAACGGATTGTGTGAGAAATTAGCGCTTGGGTCTTTAGAGCCAAAGGAATAATTGGCTGAAAAATTAGTAATAAGTTTTATTCAATCGGGTCAATATCCAAATACCAGCGGACTTTATTTTTTAATTTCAGGCTCTCAATATGTTGCCCAAAAGTTGATAACAGCTGATGTAGCGCCGAGCGATTGCCAGATTGTAAATACAAATTAAAGTAGTAATAATCCGATTTTTTCTCAATCACACTTGCCACCGGCCCCCAAATTTCAACAGTTTCAACAGTAATATTTTTCAGCAAAGCGCAAGCCTCATCCAAAAAATCCTGAGCATTTTGCTTATTTTTGGAATTAGCACATAATAATGCCTGATGCGAAAACGGCGGCAAGGCACTGCTCATACGCTGTTTGAGCAAATTATTAGCAAATTGTGTATAGCGATTTGACAAAACGAAATTAAAAATCGGATGCTCACAAAAGCGCGTTTGAATGACCACTTCGCCCTGTTTTGTGTTCCTACCAGCGCGCCCTGAAACCTGAATTAGTAATTGCGCCAAGCGTTCTGTGGCACGGAAATCAAGCGATAACAGCCCGGCATCAGTATCCAAAATTCCGACCATCGCCAAATTCGCAAAATCATGCCCTTTCGCCAGCATTTGAGTGCCAATAATAATGCAAGCCTCGCCCTTGTTAATCTGCTCTAAGTGCTGGGCGAAAGCCTTTTTCTGCCGAGTAGTATCTCGGTCAATGCGAATAATCGGAGTGTTGGCAAAGTGTGAATTTAGCGTTTCCTCCAACCTCTGCGTGCCGTAGCCTAACGCCTCAAGGCTGCTCTGAGTGCAATCTGGGCAAGTGGCAGGCGGCATTTTCTCAGCGCCGCAGTGGTGGCATTTGAGCCGATTTATGGACTGATGATAAATCATTGTGGAGTCGCAATGCCCGCACATCGCCTTGTAGCCGCACTCTTTGCAAAAATAAATCGGTGCATAACCACGCCGATTTATGAACAACATCACCTGCTTGGATTGGTCTAAATATTGCCTGATTTTTGCAATCAATTCGGCTGACAGCAAGCCAGAAACATTGGTTTTCATATCAATTAAACTGATTTTCGGCAGGCTGACTCCACTGGCGCGCTGGGTGAGTTTCAGGCGTGATATTTTGCCGTCTAATACATTTTTCAAGGTCTCTAACGAGGGCGTGGCAGTGCCTAAAATCAGCGGCACATTTGCTTGTCTGGCGCGGATAAAGCTCAAATCTCTGGCGGAGTAGCGGAAGCTTGATTGCTGCTTGAACGAGCCGTCATGTTCCTCGTCAATTATTATCATTCCGAGATTTGGCATTGGTGCAAAAATGGCGCTACGAGTGCCTAAAACCACGCCAGCCGCACCATTTTTTGCCAGCAAATAAGCATCCAATTTTTGCGTTTCATTCCGCTGTGAATGGATGGTTACAATTTTGGTTTTCAGGCGTGATTCAAAGCGGCTAATCATCTGCGGCGTAAGCCCGATTTCCGGCACTAAAACCAGCACCTGCTTGCCTTTTTTCAGCATTTTTTGAGTGATTTGCAAATACACTTCGGTTTTGCCGCTACCAGTAACCCCGTGCAATAAAAATCCGTGATAAGCCCCTTGCTTGCTTGAAATTTGCTTGATGGCATCGGCTTGTTCGGGGTTGATTTTAAAATCTGGCTGGCTGATTTTATCGGGCAAAGAGACTGTTTTTTTGATAATTGCCTGCTTGCCTAAACGCAGATTTTTGGGCAAAGCCGAGTGCAAAACTTCGCCGATTGGATGATGATAATATTTCGCCGCCCAGAACAAAAAATCCAGCATAGATTTGTCTAAAATCGGCGATTTATCCAAAATTTCATCAACCGATTTGAGCTTTTTAAACGCACTTTTAGTCTTATTATTTATGACAATTCCGATGACTTTTTTAGTCCCGAACGGCACTTTTACCCGCACTCCGGCTGCCACTTTTTGATTGCATAAATAATCAAAAGTTCGCATCAGCGGCACGGGAATGGCAACTTCAATAATCGGCGGCAAGATAAATTATGAGATAAAATAAATCATTTTATTAGCAAATGGCGTGAAAATGGTTATTATTCAAAACAGTTTGAAAGATTTATTTATTGATGAAAAATTATTAACAGAAACGCTGCAAAAAGTGCTGCAAGATTTGGGCAAAAGCGAGTATGAATTATTAGTCAGATTTGTTGATAGGGCTGAGATTCAGAGCCTTAATAAAACTTATCGGCAGCAAAATAAAGCCACAAATGTTTTGGCATTTGCCCCTGATTTGCCGGCTGAAATTGCTGAAAATATTTTGGGCGATGTGCTGATTTGCCCGCAGATTATCAGCGAGGAAGCCGCCGAACAGGGCAAAAATTTCACCAATCATTTAATCCATATTGCCCTTCACGGCGTTTTGCATTTGCTCGGATTTGACCATAAAAAATCCGCCGATGCTGCAAAAATGGAAGCGCTTGAAGTGCAAATTCTGCAAAAAATTGGCATTGAAAATCCGTATTAATAATTGCAAATTAGTAGTAAAAATTATTTTACCTCTTGCAAATAGCCGATTTTTTCCATAGCTTTTAGCTCACCGGAGACATAATACATTTTGAGTTTTTGGCGTTCCCATGGCGGAATGCCGGCTTCTTGCAGGATTTTTTTTAATGTTTGAGAATGGTTTTTGCCGGCTAATTTTACTTTTTGCCCCTCAGCCCGATGGCGAATTTCAAAGCCTTCAAATTGCTCAAATTCAGTCTGAAATCGGCAAATCGGCGGCGGCAAATTAGTCTTATTATTAATAAAATATAGCTGATTTTTGTAACGCCTAATTTCAAATTTATCCCAACTGACCAAAGGCTTTGCGTCTTTTTTGGCGGATAATAATTCAATAATTTTCTCCATTACTTTTGCCGTAGGGGATAAAAATTTGAGCGAATTTAGATGAAATTTTAGAACATTTTTCAGCCGATATTTTTCCAGTTTTATCAAGCCAGAAACCTCAAGCCGATTGCCACTTTTGAGCGAATTTTGCTGAATGTCAATTAGCGCTAAATCCTCGCAAAGCCGCAAGGCATCAGCCTGATGACCGGCAGCTCGGGAGAGAGTTTTGCCCAGATTATTATAAACTTCACTGAGTTTTGGCAGGATTTCAAGGCGTAAAAAATTCCGCCGAAAATTAGTATTAAAATTGCTGTCGTCCTCAATCCAGCGGAGTTTGTGGCGGTCAGCATAGTCCATAATACTGGATTTTTGAATTTGCAATAAAGGGCGATAATGCCAGCCTTTGCCGAGTGGTTTACGGCTGGGCATACTGGCAAGTCCGGCGACTCCGCTGCCGCGAAATAGTTGTAATAGTAAGGTTTCCGCTTGGTCATTTTGGTGGTGGGCGCTGAGTAAAATCTCATCTTTTGCCAAATTATTTGCTAATGCAAGATAGCGGCTTTTGCGTGCATTTTCCTCGATGTTAGCTGCATTTTCAACGATTATATCAATATTTTCATATTTAATTTTAAGACTAAAACACAAGTCTTGGCAGAATTTTTGCCACTCGCCAGAGTGTTTTGAGAGCTGATGATTTATGTGAATGGCACGCAAATTAGTATTATAATTTTGCGCTAAATAATGCAGCAGAACAACAGAATCAACCCCGCCGCTAAGGGCGATTGCTAATTTTTTCCCTTTTAAAAAAGGGTCATTATTCTTTAAACTTTCCAAAACTTAGTAGTTTTTGCTGCCGGGCCTCAAGCAACTGCTGAATTGGCACGCCGATGAGTTGTTTTAATTGCTGTTGGAGTGCGCTTTTGAGCAGCTGCCGGGCGTTGTCTGGGTGGCGATGAACTCCGCCTAAAGGCTCGGAAATGACGACATCAATCAGCCCGTGTTTTTTCAAATGGCCGCTGGTTAATTTGAGTGATTCGGCGGCAATATTAGCCTTGGCGGCGTCTTTGTATAAAATTGAAGCGCAGCCCTCAGGCGAAATTACCGAGTAAGTTGAGTATTCAAACATCATCATCACATCTGCCACGCCGATAGCCAGAGCGCCGCCAGAGCCGCCTTCGCCGATTACTACTGAAATAATCGGGGTGGCGAGAGTTGACATTTCATACAAATTTTTGGCGATTGCCTCACTCTGCCCGCGTTCCTCAGCGCCGATGCCCGGATAAGCGCCGGGAGTGTCAATAAAAGTAATGACCGGCAGTGAGAATTTTTCTGCCATTTTCATCAGCCGTAAGGCTTTGCGATAGCCCTCCGGACGCGGCATTCCAAAATTATATTTGAGTTTTTCTTTGGTGGAATGCCCTTTTTGTTGGCCAATAAATATTACACTTTTGCCATCTAATTTTGCGATTCCGCCAATGATAGCGTGGTCATCAGCGTAAGTGCGGTCGCCGTGGAGCTGGGTAAATTCGTCAAAAACGCTGTCAATATAGTCCAAAGTGTAGAGCCGAGCGGGGTGGCGGGCGAGTTGTGAAATTTGCCAATCGCTTAAAGAAGTGAATATTTTTTTTGTTAATGCGGCACTTTTTGCTTTTAAAGCCGTCATTTCTGCGCCGATATTGGCTTTATCTCCAATATTATCAAGGGCTTTAATTTTGTCTTCTAAATCAGCAATCGGCTGTTCAAAATCAAGATAATCTAAGTGCATCGGATTTTGGTAATAAAAATTCTCAAAATTATAGCAGATGTGGCAACTAAATCGGCAATTAAAGAAAAATCAAGAAAAATCAAAAATATCAAAAAATATCAAAAAATAGCCTTGACACTTTGCGTTTTTCATAGAAAATCCGCATTACAATTATAAAATAATATTGAGGATAAAATGGCTAAAAGTATTATTGACGGACTGTTTGGCAAATCGCCGATTAGCCCGCTGCAACAGCATATGGCGCATGTGCATTCGTGTATTTCTGAGCTGAGTGATTTTATGGTGGCAATCCATGCGCAAAATTGGGAGAAGGCCGAGCAGATTAAAAGTGCGATTGGCACTAAAGAGGGCGAGGCTGATGTGCTGAAAAAGAAGCTACGACTGAGTTTGCCGTCAACTTTTATGATGCCTTTTTCACGCCGAGATTTGCTCGATTTATTACTAATTCAGGACTCCATCGCCAATATTACCAAAGATGTTTCTGGCCTGATGATTAACCGAAAAATGACTTTGCCGGATACGATTTTTGAAGATGTGATTGAGCTGACTGAGGTTTGCATTAAGACTTCGGCGATGGCACTCAAGGCGATTGACGAGCTGGATGAGCTGCTGGAGACGGCTTTTAGCAATCGTGAGCGCAAAGTGGTGAGTTCTATTATTCAAAATATTAATACTCTTGAGAGCCAATCTGACAAAATTCAGCATGAAATTCGCGCTAAATTATTTCCGTTAGAAGCAGATTTGCCGCCGGTGGATGTGATGTTTTATTATCGGGCAGTTGAATGGTTAGGTGAGTTAGCGGATGCGGCGCAGAAAGTCGGTTCAAGGCTTGAAGTATTGCTGGCGAAGTAAAAAAATAATATGGATATTATTGCAAATAATGCCAATATTTTAATTATGTTGGCGATTGGTTTTGGCTTATTTATGGCATGGGGCGTGGGCGCAAATGATGTCGCAAATGCGATGGGAACTTCGGTTGGATCGCAGGCTATTACTGTCAAGCAGGCAGTTATTATTGCAATTATTTTTGAGTTTTCTGGTGCATTTTTAGCCGGCGGAGAAGTGACGGCAACTATCCGCAAAGGCATTTTGGATGCCAGTTTATTTGTTGATAGCCCGCATTTGCTGGTGTATGGAATGTTGGCTTCTTTGTTAGCGGCTGGCACTTGGCTGATGATTGCCTCAAGCTTGGGCTGGCCGGTTTCCACAACCCATTCTATCATCGGCGCGATTGTCGGTTTTGGCGCTGTGGGAGTTGGCGTTGATGCAGTTTCTTGGGGCAAAGTAATTAAGATTATTCTAAGTTGGGTGACCTCGCCGCTGCTTGCCGGAGCGCTGGCTATTGTGATTTTTAAAAGCCTGCAAAGACTGATAATTGACACTAAAAATCCGTTTGAAAATGCTAAAAAATATCTGCCAATTTATGTGTTTTTGGTAGGTTTTGTTATCGCCTTAGTGACAATGTTCAAGGGCTTGAAGCATGTGGAATCCTTGAAATATATCGGCTCAGACACCTCACTTAGCTTGCTGATAGCCGTTGGAGTTGGGGCGGTGGCGGCGGTTTTTGCAAAAGTGATTATGGGGCAAATTAAGGTAAATAATGAAAATTTCCATTTTGCTAATATGGAAAAATTATTTGCAGTTTTAATGGTAATAACCGCATCAGCAATGGCTTTTGCCCATGGCTCAAATGATGTTGCAAATGCGATTGGACCGCTGGCGGCTGTTTATAGCATTGTGGAATCTGGCGGAGATATTGCCTCTAAAAGCGTCCTGCCGTCATGGATTTTGCTACTCGGCGGCGGCGGAATCGTATTTGGCTTGGCAACTTTTGGCTTCAAAGTTATGAAAACTATTGGCAAGAGCATCACCGAACTCACCCCTTCGCGTGGATTTGCCGCAGAATTAGCCGCTGCCACAACTGTTGTTATCGCCTCTTCCACCGGAATTCCGGTTTCCACAACCCAAGTGCTGGTCGGCGCAGTGCTTGGAGTTGGCATCGCCAGAGGCTTTGCGGCGCTGAATATTTAAGTCAAAACGCTTCACAGCTACCCGGCGATGGTCATTTGCTTGACCAGCACGCAGCCGGCTTTGATGTTGCTGCGGCGGTCTATATCGCTGCCGACATATTCAATATCTAACAGCATTT
>JAAOIF010000109.1 GCA_015163925.1 Candidatus Thioglobus sp. | reverse complement strand
ATTACGGTGAATGCTTGCTGCTTGGTCGCCCCGTCAGCGGCTGTGGCAATGACATTTACCGTGCCGGGGTTCAGACCGCTGAGGACATTTCCATTGAGGCTGGCGACATTATTATTATTTCGCAGCGACCAGACAATATCGCTGGCGGAGTTGCCGCCGCCGCCGCTTGGAGTGACTGTGGCAGTTAAAGTTAGGGTTGAAGCTCGGATGACTGTGGCAGCGCTGGTGATGGTGATTTCCACAGCCGCTACGATGACCGGCTCGCTGGTGATGGTTTCAGCCGTGCCGTTATTGTCGGTGAAGGAAACGGCTACGGTAATGCTATCGCCCACGCTGACATTGGTAGTGGTTAGGCTTTGGATTGAGCCGCTGCCGAGAATGTCTCTGCCATTTTTGCGCCATTCATAGGTGAAACTGGTGCTGTCTATGCCGTCTGCATCAGTGATACTGGTGATACCTTCAGCATTTACAGCTTGGCCGATGAACGCCACGCCGCCAATCGTAGGCCGGCCGACTGGCGCATCATTTACATTCTCAACGGCGATGCTAAGGGAGATAGTAGCCGTCAGCCCGCCGCTGTCAGCAGCAGTAATAATTAAAGTGTAATCGCCGACTTCGGCATCGTCTAAGTTTATGGTTGTGGTAATTTCGCCGTCAGCAGAATTGATGGCAAAAATTCCAGCAGAGTTGCCGCCGCTGATGCTATAACTTAATGTATCGTTTTCCTCATCAGAAAAATAAGAAACTACATTTGCAACATTTGTGCCGCTGGGGTTATTTTCCCGCAGAGTAACTGCCTCAACTGCCGACTGGTCGCCGACCGGAGCATCATTTACCGCAGTAATTATCAAAGTAAATTGCTCTGAATTTGCCGCATTTTCGCGGTCTGTGGCAGTAACGACAATTACAGTTTCGCCGGACTGATTCAGCCGTGGGGTAATGGATAACGAATTATTATTATCAATGCTAACGCTGGCAAGGGTTGGGTCGGCAATTTCGGCAGTAATTGTGAAAGCCCCAGAATCAGTAGCAGAAATGGTAATATCGTTTGGGGCAATGTCTTCCTGAGTGGTTATATCATTAAAAGTAGTGGTGAAAACTGGCGCTTGGTTAAGCGCTACGGCTACGTCTACAATGGCAGTTACAGTGCTGCTGATGGTGGTGGTCGGAGTGGAGGATAATTCTATGATGTTTGTGACGATTTGCTCAATTTGCGTTCGGTCTAAGTTGGCAATTTCGGCATTCAAATCTTTCAAACCTTGTGCGCTTTTGCCAATATCATTATTTTCTGCGCCAGCGCGTAAATTAACCAAAATATTCGGGCTGGCAGAAATTACCGCTGAGGCCTTGAGTAATATCAGATTGTGTTGCTGGGCTTGAGCGCTACCGGCGGCGTTTTGGGTTAAATTATTCAAATCCAAAACGCCTAAATCCACATCCGCTGGCAAGCCAAATAATGGGGCAACAGTGGCGGTGGCAGAGGCTTTGGCGGCGGCAAAAGTGTTATCGGCTGCCATTAAGGCTTTAATATATCTGGCCTGAATGTCTGTGGCGATGTTAATATTGTTGGAAAAACCGGCGCTGACATTTACAACTGCGGTTAGAGTGGCGGCGACAGTGGAAGTATTGCCGGTGTTTTCGTCTAAATATTTGCCAAAAACTTCTAATTCGGTGCTGCCGCCAGCAAGATTTGCAAATTCAAAAACGCCGAGATTGCCGCTGGTTCTGGTGGTGGCAACGGTTCTATTTCTGCCGCCGTTATTATCTAAGGCAAATGCGGTAACTTTTGCGCCGGCGACAAATGGCCCCTTGCTTGCCACGCCTCCGCCCGAACCGGCAGTATTTTCTACGCCACCACCGCCACCGCCACAACTCGACAAAGTCAAAGCAGCAAAGGCAATAATTACTAAATTTGATAATCTATTCAAAATATTTTTTTTTACGCAATTAGTCGGGGATTATAATAATTTTTCTTGTTAATAAAAGATTATTTTTAAATTTATTTTAGGGTTTGTTTTTTACAATATGAGATTCTGAATCAAGTTCAGAATGACAGTGTGGGGCGGGTCTCAGCCAACAAGCACGGTCTGCATTCCTCTACGGGCAAGGCTCGTGTCACACTCTACGGGCAAGGCTCGTGTCACACTCTACGGGCAAGGCTCGTGTCACAGAATGACAATGTGACACGAGCCTTGCCCGTAGAGGAATATTAATTTTTAATACAGCGGACTGAAAAACCATAAACTCGCCCAAAACTGCTGCCGGTGGAGGCGTTGAAAAGGCTCAAGGAAACGCTGCCAAATCTGTCTCTGCTGCCGCCGATAGTATTTTCAACGCTACTGCTCCAGTATGAATTATTAGCGGCAAGCAGTCCATCACGGCGGCGGGAGTCAGCGGCTGGTAATTTCAGGTTTGAGGCAAAAGCACCGGCGGCATTTTGCGGATTCCAAACATCTTTTTGGGCAATCCATTCAGCCTTAATCGGCACTCTAAAACCGGTCGGGCAAATTGAGCTGCCATCAGTTCTACTCCAAAATGCTTGGCGTTGCAAGCCGTTATCGTCAATTCCAGCAGCCAGCCATTCGTTCGGTTCGGCGGCGGCGGTGATGAAATCTGAGTGATTTGGAGTGAGGCTGGAGGCTTGGATTGCCGTCAGTGTAGCGGTGGCGGGCTGGGATTGATGCCCATCAGCCGCCCTGCCCCACTGATACAAATCGCCAAAAGCCTGCCGGTCATTGGAGCTTTCAGCAACTCTATCAGCGCCGAGATTTCTATCCATCCAAACTTGATTTTCGCCGCCGTCAATAGTCCTAAAAGTAATGCTATGGGCGGTGGCAGCGGCTGGTTGCGAATTGGTTTGCGACTCAATTCCATTATTTCTATTAGCAATCGCCGTTACCAAAAAGTGATGCGTGGCAGTATTATTTAAGGTCAAAGTAAAATCAGTTGCGCCGACCTCAGTGGCAGTAGCGGCTGGGTTTGCGGCTGATAAATTGTCAGGATTTCCATTTGCAAAAGCGGATAAATTATCTATTGTTTGATACAAAATATAATTATCCGCAGCGTTCACACCAGCCCAAGAAATGCGGATTTCATCAGGCACACCGGTGGCAACGGCTTGGAGGTTTTGCGGCGCTGGCAGAGTTACTCTAAAATTTTGTCTGGCGAAAACTCCGCCATTATCAACTATAACTTCTATGATTACTTCGCCCACAGCAAGGGCTGTAAGGCGATTTCCATTAATACTGGCGATGGCGTTATTACCGCCGATAATTCTCCAAATGGGGGTTTTGTTAAGATCGTCTGGAAAAATTCTGGCAGCTAAATCCAGAGTTTGCCCTTGTTCCACTGAGTTAGCGCTGTTGATGCGAATACTGCTAACCGGTATGGGAGTAATAGTAAATATCTGTTCGGCACGAACCCCAGAGCCATCAGCGGCAGTGGCAACCACAGTTACAGTGCCGGGGATTTTTCCGAAGAGGATTGAATTATTATTGATTTCAGCAATTTCACTATCGCCTTCAAGAGTCCAAACGATGTTTTGCAAGGCGGCTGATGGCAAAATTCCGGCGTTGAGTACCCTTAATTCCTCAGCCCTTAAGGATGGGTTGGAGCTGATGGTAATGCTGGTCACAGGTTTGATGATAACGCTGGCGTCCCTGATACAACGGACTGAACCGCCGACATCACGAGAAAAGCTGTGAATTGAATCAAATCCGTCTAAAGCTACACTTTTAGCTTGGAAAGCAGTATTGCTCCAGTAGATTCCTTGACTAATTATCTAAAAACTCACCAGCCCTAAGCCTATGTTTAAAAATTTAGATAAAAATTCAGATTATCAGCACTGGCGAGATGAGAAATTAGCAGCAGCGGCGGGGAAATTAAGCGATTGCATTGTTGAAATTCAAAATCCGTTACTGCTGAGTTCGGCTGAGAAAAATCAGATTTTTGCCTTGTGTAAAAACGCTAATTTTGCCTTATTTCAAATCC
>JAAOIF010000108.1 GCA_015163925.1 Candidatus Thioglobus sp. | reverse complement strand
AGTAACATTTTGTTTTGTGTTTTCATAATTATTTTAAGTGGAATAAAGCGTTTTAGTAAAAAAACTCTTTCCTGTGCCATTTTCACCTGTAATAATAGTAAGCGGACGAATTTTTACCGTGCCACTTTTTAGCCTGCCTAAATTTTTAACTGTAATATCTAATTTCATCGGTATTATTTTAGGCTAAATTTATGCACGGCTTCGACCAAAACTTGCATATTTTCTGGCGGGACATCGGGATTTATACCATGTCCGAGATTGAAAATATGACCGGTTTTGCCTGTAAATTGGGATAATATTTTTTTGACTTCAGCCTCAATTATTGGCGGTTTTGCATACATCACCGCCGGGTCAAGATTGCCCTGAATTGCAAGCCGGTCGCCGATTTGCGCTTGCGCCTCACTCAGCTCAATCGTCCAATCTATACCCACACCATCACAAAGGGTATCGGCGATTTGCGGCAGATGCTTGCCGCCGTTTTTGCTAAATAGGGTGATGGGAATTTGCGCCTGCTCGGCTTTGAGGATTTTCACGATTTTCGCCATATAATTCAGGGAAAAATCCAAGTAATTTTGCTTGGATAAAACTCCGCCCCAAGTGTCAAAAATCATCAAACTATCAGCGCCAGAAAGCACTTGCTGACGCAAATATGCCGCCACGCTAAGGGCTAATTTATCAAGTAATAAGTGCAAAGTTTGCGGCTCATTTAGTAGCATTTTTTTGGTGTTGGAGAATGTTTTACTGCTGCCGCCTTCAAGCATATAAGTGGCTAAAGTCCACGGGCTGCCGCTAAAACCAATCAGCGGCAAACGCTTATCCAACGCCGTTTTAATCGCACCGACCGCATCAAAAACATAGCTCAAATCATTATTTACATCGGTTGGTAATTTTTCAATATCAGCGGCAGAACGCAGTGGATTAGTGAATTTCGGCCCCTCGCCCTCAGAAAAATACAAGCCCAAACCCATCGCATCAGGAATGGTCAAAATGTCTGAAAACAAAATCGCCGCATCCAAATCAAATCGCTCCAGCGGCTGCATGGTAACTTCGCATGCCAACTCCGGATTTTTGCACAAAGACATAAAATCGCCAGCGCGTTTTCGCACGGCACGATACTCCGGCAAGTAGCGCCCCGCCTGCCGCATAACCCAGATGGGAGTGCGGGAAACTGGTTTTTTCAACAAAGCATTAAGGTAGTCAGATTGCATTATTTTTGGCGGTGAAATAGTGTTAATTATAACAATAATTACTAAAAATTAGGCGTAAAAAAAGCCACAAATGTGGCTTGGCAAAAACCCTAAAAGCTATCTTTTAAACGAGCCGTAGCGTGATTTGAATTTCTCAACCCGACCGGCGCTGTCTACAATTTTTTGCTGACCGGTGTAAAACGGGTGACAGTTTGAGCATACATCAAGGTGTAATTCTGGCTTGCCGATGGTTGATTGCGTCTCAAAAGTATTGCCGCATGAGCATACGACTTTCACGGCGGCGTAATTTGGGTGAATTTCTGCTTGCATATCAAATTTGTAATTTTTTAAAAGGGAATAATTATATACTATTGTTGGGTTTGATTTTAATTAAAATAAGCGAATGAAAACAATTAACGCCATTATTTTGGCAGCCGGAAAAGGCTCAAGAATGCACTCGGAGACGCCAAAAGTTTTGCACGATTTAGCCGGCAAACCTTTATTAGAATATGTCTTGGCGGCGGCAACTGCTCTGGCGGAGCAAACCTATGTGGTGTATGGCTTTGGCGGCGAAAAAGTGCAAAAAACTATCAATCAGCCGGAGGTGAAATGGGTTGAGCAAGCCCAACAATTAGGCACTGGACACGCCGTTTTGCAGGCGCTTGAGCAGATTGCTACTGACTCAATTTCGCTGATTTTGTATGGCGATGTGCCGCTCATCAGCCGCCAGACTTTGCAGAATTTACTTGATAAATTGAACAAAAATGATGTGGCTTTGCTGAGTGTAAATCTGGAAAATCCGACTGGTTATGGGAGAATTATTCGGCAAAATGGGCAAATTCAAGCCATTATTGAGCAGCCAGATGCTAACCCACAGCAGCTGAAAATTTCTGAGGTAAATACTGGATTTATGGCGTTGGAAAGTGGATTGCTAAAAACTTATTTGCAGGCGCTAAATGTGGATAATGCTCAGGGTGAAATGTATTTGACGGATATTATTAAAATGGCGGCACAGGACGGCAAAACCATTGGTTCGGTGCTAACGGAAAATCAATTTGAGGTAGCTGGAGTGAATGACAAAACGCAACTTGCCGCATTAGAAAGGGCATTTCAATTAGAGCAAGCGCGCCAATTTATGCAAGCCGGATTAACGCTAAAAGACCCGTCCCGCTTGGATTGTAGAGGCTCGCTGACTTTTGGCAAGGACTGTGAAATTGATGTAAATGTGGTTTTCATCGGCACGGTAATTTTGGGCGATAATGTCAAAATTTTGCCCAACTGTATTATTGAAAATTGCAAAATCCAAAGTGGCGCAAGCATCGGTCCGTTCGCCAGAATCCGCCCAGAAACCGACATCGGCGCGAACGCAAAAATCGGTAATTTTGTTGAAGTGAAAAAATCCAAAATCGGCGCTAATACAAAAATCTCACACCTCAGCTACATCGGCGATAGCACTGTCGGAGCTGGCGTAAACATCGGCGCTGGGGTGATTACCTGCAATTTTGATGGCGCAAAAAAACACCAAACCAACATCCAAGACGGCGCATTTATCGGCTCAAATTCCCAGCTCATCGCCCCGGTTACAATCGGCAAAAACGCCACTATCGGCGCTGGCTCAACCATCAGCAAAAACGCTCCAGACAACGCCTTGAGCCTCAGCCGAGGCAAACAAATTAGTATTAAAAATTGGAAAAAACCAAGCAAAAATTAAGACTACTTTTGCTTAAAATTTGATGCCTTCAATCTCGGCGACAGTGTGAATATCCTTGTCGCCCCTGCCGGAAAGGTTGATGATGATGTTTTTGCCGCTGCCCATTTCTGTTGCTAATTTGATGCCGTAAGCCAGCGCATGAGCGGATTCCAACGCCGGCAAAATTCCCTCGATTTTGGTCAAAGTGTGAAATGCTTCCAACGCCTCTTCGTCAGTAATGGCAACATATTTTGCCCGCCCAGAGTCCTTTAGATAAGCGTGTTCTGGGCCTACGCCGGGGTAATCCAAGCCGGCGGAAATTGAATGCCCCTCAATAATTTGCCCGTTTTTATCCGTCAGCAAATAGGTCCGATTGCCGTGCAAAACCCCAACACTACCGGCGCAAAGCGGGGCGGCGTGGGCGCTCGCACCTTTTTCCAAGCCGTGTCCTGCCGCCTCCACGCCGATAATTTGCACAGATTCATCATTAATAAATTCATAAAACAAACCAATCGCATTTGACCCGCCGCCCACGCAAGCCACCAGCGCATCAGGCAAACCGCCCGCTTGCTCGGCAAATTGACGCTTCGCCTCACGCCCGATGACGCTCTGAAAATCCCGCACCATCAGCGGATACGGATGCGGCCCAGCCACCGTGCCGATGATGTAATAAGTGTTATCAATATTCGTCACCCAATCGCGCATCGCCTCATTTAACGCGTCTTTCAGCGTTTTCGCACCGGAAGTAACCGGCACAACTGTTGCCCCCAGCAGCCGCATCCGAAACACATTCAAAGCCTGCCGCGCCACATCAACTTCGCCCATATAAATCACGCATTCCAAGCCCAGCCGCGCCGCCACCGTAGCAGTTGCCACGCCGTGCTGACCAGCGCCGGTCTCAGCAATAATGCGGGTTTTGCCCATTCGTTTCGCCAAAAGCGCCTGCCCGATGGTGTTATTAATTTTGTGTGCGCCGGTGTGATTTAGGTCCTCACGCTTGAGATAAATCTGCGCCCCGCCAAGCTTTTTGCTCAGATTTTGCGCATGATACAAAGGAGTTTCACGCCATGGAAAAATCTATTGTTCTGACGGTAATTTATCAAGGTTATGCCGATATTGGAATTGGTTATCCGCCGATTAAAAAGTCGGTTACTTTGGCGCTAAAATCCACAAAATTCCCCAGCGTGGA
>JAAOIF010000107.1 GCA_015163925.1 Candidatus Thioglobus sp. | reverse complement strand
TTTTGGTGTTTTTAGTAAAATTGAAAAAAATGATTTTTTGCAAGTATTTTTTTATTCTACAAGGCAAAAGTTAAAAATTATAAACGGAATAGAAATCCTATATGGCTGAATAATTTTTGGCTTTTAACGCCGTACTCTGTTTAGTGCCCCCTTGAGGGGTAAAAAGGAAAAAGAAGCAGAAAAATGGTGGCCACACATAGAATTGAACTATGGACACAGGGATTTTCAGTCCCTTGCTCTACCGACTGAGCTATGTGGCCGTGAAAAAAGTGGCATTATACCAAATAAAAATTAGGAAAATTATTCGTCTAAAAACTTTTCGGCATCAAGGGCTGCCATGCACCCTGAGCCGGCGGAGGTTACGGCTTGACGGTAAATGTAGTCGGCGACATCACCGGCGGCAAATACTCCGGCAACACTGGTTTGGGTGGCGTTGCCCTGAGTGCCGCTTTGCACTTGAATATAGCCGTAATTCATCTGCAAATGTCCGGCGAAAATGGCAGTATTCGGAGTGTGGCCAATGGCAATAAATACGCCATGCACTGGGATTTCTTTGGTCTCGCCGGCGGTGCTTTTCAGGCGCAAACCAGTAACTCCGCTGTCGTCTCCCAAAACTTCATCCAAAATATGATTATATTCAATATTAATATTGCCGGTTTTGGCTTTGGCGATTAGCTGCTCGGAGAGGATTTTCTCCGCTGAAAATTGGTCTCGCCGATGCACAATCGTTACCTCATCGGCGATATTGGCTAAAAATAATGCTTCCTCAACCGCCGTATTGCCGCCGCCGATGACTGCAACTTTTTGCTTACGGTAAAAAAATCCATCACAAGTGGCACAAGCAGAAACGCCACGGCCTTTGAATTTTTCCTCAGATTCCAAGCCTAAATATCTGGCACTGGCGCCGGTGGAAATAATTACCGCATCGGCTGTATAGGTTGTTTTAGCGCCAAATAATGTAAATGGCCGCTTGGAAAAATCCACTTTGATAATATTATCATTAATAATTTGCGCCTCAAAACGCTTGGCGTGATTTTCCATTCTCTGCATCAAATCTGGGCCTTGCACTCCCTCATTATCGCCCGGCCAATTATCCACATCAGTAGTTCCCATCAGCTGTCCGCCCGGCTCGATGCCACTGATAATTACCGGATTTAGATTTGCCCTTGCCGCATAAATCGCCGCAGAATAACCCGCCGGCCCGGAACCAATTATCAAAACCTTACAATGTTTATTTTCACTCATTTAAAATGAAATCCTTTATACTTACGCAATTTGAAATATTATACAATTTGATATTAACCAAAACCATAAATTATCTTGAAAATCAATAAAAAAATCCCCAAGCTAAAATCTGCACGCCAGCCGCGAACTCGTATGGCAAATGAAGTTTTATTCATTCTGCTAATTGCTCTGGGGCTGACTTATTTGCTGGCGCTAATTACTCATTCGCCACTGGAAAATCCTTACTCCAGCAGCAATTCCATCGGCAGCTCGGCGCTAAATCAGGCTGGAGTTATTGGCGCTTATTTGAGTGATTTATCCTTATCAATGCTGGGTTTTAGCGCTTATTTAATTCCATTAGCATTCGGCTGGCTCGGCTGGCGAATCCACAAAAATAGCGGCAAAACCCCAAGCCACAGGGGAATTTTTGCCTTGCGCTGCGGAGCATTTTTAATATTATTATTCTCCGCCACAGCACTTTTAAGCATTGACGCTCCCAGCCCGATTGACGGCGGCGGAGGCATTGCTGGCGGCGATATTGGCTATTTTCTACATCAATATTTCAGCCCACTTCTCGGAAAAGCGGCATTCATAATTTACCTAAGTATTATGATGATAAGTTTTAGCGTCAGCGCCGTGGTTTCGTGGATTAGTATTTTTAGTTCCATTGCTAATTTTCTAAGGGTAATTTGGCAAAAATTTAGCGCTTACAACTCCCAAGCAAAAGCCAAAAGAGCCGAAAAAAGAGCTGCCAGAAAAGTTGCCAAAAACGATAAAAAAATCCAGCAAATCAAACAAATTTCTGAGCCAAAACCAAGTTTTTTTGCCAAAAAACCAAGTGTTAAAACCAATAAAATCATCCAAAAACCGATTGCAAAATCTGCCAATTTATTCACCGGAGACACTCTGAGCGGCTTGCCGAATTTAGATTTATTGGCTGAAATCAGCACTGAAACTGGCGGTTATTCCAAGCAAACTCTGGAGGATATGTCACGCCAAGTGGAGCTGAAACTCAAGGATTTTGGCTTTGTCGTCAGCATCACAACTGTTACTCCAGGCCCTGTGGTGACGCAGTTTGAGCTGTCTCTGGCGGCTGGGGTGAAGGTTTCACAAATTATGAATTTGAATAAGGATTTGGCTCGGGCTTTGCTGGTTGAAAGTGTGCGGATTGTGGATGTGATTCCGGGCAAGCCGGTGATTGGATTGGAGATTCCAAACGAGCAGCGGGAGCTGATTGGGCTCAAGGAAATCCTTTCCTCAACTGCATTTACCAAGTCTGAATCGGTGCTGACGATGGGCTTGGGCAAGGATATTAACGGCAATCCGGTGATTGCAAATCTAACAAAAATGCCGCATTTATTAGTCGCCGGAGCTACTGGAATGGGCAAATCGGTTGGGCTAAATGCTATTATTCTGAGCGTGCTTTACAAGGCAAAACCGGACCAAGTGCGGATGATTATGATTGACCCGAAAATCGTGGAATTGGCTTGCTACGCCGATATTCCGCATTTGCTCACGCCGGTGGTAACTGATATGAATGAGGCGGCGAGTGCGCTGTGGTGGTCGGTGAATGAAATGGAGCGCCGTTACAGCTTATTAGCCAAATTTGGAGTGAGAAATATTGAAGGTTTTAACGATAAACTCAAAGCCGCAAAAGCCAAAAATCAGCCACTATTAGACCCAGATTTTAATCCAAATACTGCTGAAACTGGTGCAACTGCGCCGGAATTAGAGGCATTGCCGCTGATTATGTTAGTAATTGATGAATTTGCCGATATGCTCGGAGCGCTTGCCCAGCAGGACCGCAGCAAGTCCAAACGGGTGGAGGCGCTGATTATCCGCTTGGCGCAAAAGTCCCGTGCCGCCGGAATTCATCTGATAATTGCCACTCAGCGCCCAAGTGTTGATGTCATCACCGGCTTGATAAAATCCAATGTGCCAAGCCGGATTGCTTTTAAAGTCGCCTCCAAAGTGGATTCCCGCACCGTGCTGGACCAAAGCGGCGCAGAGCAATTACTCGGCAACGGCGATATGCTTTATATGACTCCCGGAATCTCCCATCTGACCAGAATCCACGGGGCATTTGTGGCAGATTCTGAGATTGAAAATGTGGTCGGATTTTTACGCGAAAACTCACAAACCAATTATATTGACGGAATTTTAAATGCCGCAGACGCATCCGCCGAAAGCTCTGAAAACGCCGCCAGCACTGAAAATCCCGCCGGTGAATCTGACCCATTATACGACCAAGCCGTGCAAATTGTTACCGCCTCCAGACGCGCCTCAATCTCAAGTTTGCAGCGGCAAATGCGCATCGGCTACAACCGCGCCGCCAGAATTATTGAAGATATGGAAGCCGCCGGAGTCGTCAGCCCGATGAACAGTTCGGCAAATCGCCAAGTTTTAGCGCCAGAACCACTGAAAAATGACTAAATATTTAGCATTACTGCTGGTTTTCTGGGCAAATATCGGCTGGGCAAATCAGCAGAGTTTTGATGATTTTTTTAATAATTTACAAACCCTAAGTGCCGATTTTGTGCAAAACACTTATGGGCAAAATCAGGCGCTAATTAGCAGCACTTCGGGCAATTTATTACTCAGCCGTCCGCATCAGCTGAAATGGCATACTACCGCACCAAACGAGCAAATATTACTACTAAATAATCAGCAGCTGTGGTTAGTTGATATTGAGCTTGAGCAAATCAGCCGACAAACCTTGCAAGACTTGACAAAAACACCACTTTATTGGCTGATAAATAAGCCTATGCTAACTGCCGTATCAGCGGTTTCATCAAGGTCTAACAGAGTTATCAGCGGCTCAATATTGTAGCCGCCGAGCATAGTTCCAAGCAAAAATGTGGCTTGTTTTTTATCAATACTTTTGCAA
>JAAOIF010000106.1:2971-4126 GCA_015163925.1 Candidatus Thioglobus sp. | reverse complement strand
CCACTCCAAAACCATCGCCGCATGTTCCTTTTCCTCATCACGATTATGCGCCAAAATTTTTGCCAATTCGCCGTCCGCACAAGCATCAATTCGCTGATTGTACCAATCGATTGCCTCTAATTCCTCCATCAGCGAAACAATCGCTTTGTGCATATCTTTAGTGGCTTGAGTCAAATTTTCCTCCGCCTCGTGGTAGCCTTCGTTTGCCATATTTTTCCCCTTTTTTTAGATGATTATTTTATTATTTGAAATGATTTTCCAAGTCGTCAGCGCCGCCGATATGCTTGCCGCCGATGAAAATTTGCGGCGTGGAACTATTGCCACTAACTGCCCTTAATGAGCGTGAGGTCAAGGCTTTGCCGAGTTCTACCACTTCCACATAAACCTCTTTTTTTGCCAATAAGTCTAAAGCGCGTTTGCAATGTGGGCAGCCTTTTCGGGCAAATAATATGGCAGATTTCGGTGCTACTGCCGCAGCGTTAATAAAATTTAGCATGGTGTCAGCGTCAGAAACCTCAAACGGGTCGCCGGCAACCTCAGGCTCAATGAACATTTTGGCGATTACTCCATTTTTCACCAGCATAGAATAACGCCATGAGCGCTTGCCAAAACCAATATCATTTTTGCTTACCAGCATTCCCATTCCATCAGTAAAATCGCCGTTGCCATCAGGAATCATAGTAATATTTTCCGCCTCTTGGTCACTTTTCCACTCATTCATAACAAAAGTATCATTCACCGAAACGCAGACGATTTCGTCAATTCCATTAGCCTTAAAAACTGGCGCTAACTCATTGAAACGGGGCAAATGCGAGGACGAGCAAGTCGGCGTATAAGCGCCGGGAAGTGAGAAAACAATAACACTTTTGCCAGCAAAAATACTATTACTTTCCAAAGTTTTCCACTTATTATTTACTTGAATTTGAAAACTCACAGACGGGACTTTTTCCCCAGTTTTGTCATTTAACATATATATTTCCTTGATTAAAAATTAAAATTTTACTTTGATTTTTTTTGTGAAATTAAGTGATTTGCAAATAAATTTTGCCTAATTTTACAATCCGGCTTTGAGGCTGGCTTTTATAAATTTGTCTAAATTACCATCCAAAACATCGCCGGTGTTTGAGCTTTCAACCCCAGTGCGTAAGTCTTTTA
>JAAOIF010000106.1:0-2365 GCA_015163925.1 Candidatus Thioglobus sp. | reverse complement strand
CTAAATAGGCAGAATTTGCATCCAACTCGCCGCTAAACATTCGCTCAAATTCCAAGCGTTTTATCTCACTTTCAACTTGGTTTAAGTCCTGTATCAGGCTGCTGGCGGCGGTTTCATCATTTTCAGATTGCGCCAAATCTAACAATTCTTTGGCATCTGTTAGCACTGAATTTGTTTGCTGAAAAGCTTGGCAAATGGCTTCAAGTTTTGATTTTTCTTGCCCCAAAGACTGCGCCTGTTCGGGCTTTGACCAGATATTAGGATTTTGGATTTCCAACAAAACTTCCTCCAAGCGAGATTGCTTTTCCTCCAAGTTCAAATGCTTTGATAAAGCCTTTGCGCGCTGGCGTAAATCCTCAATTTGCTGATAAGTGCTGGAAAGTTCCATAGTGGAATTTTACTGGTTTCTGGGCGTAAAAAAAGCCCCAAATGGGGCAAAAAATATTGCAAAAATTGTTATTTTCTCAAGCCCAAACGAGTAATTAAATCGCCGTAAGCCCCGACATTATTGCCTTTCAGATAAGATAATAATTTTTTGCGCTTGGAAACTAAACGCAGCAAACCTCTTCTGGAATGATGGTCTTTTTTGTGGATTTTAAAATGCTCGGTCAGGTGCTTAATCCGCGCTGTTAATAGGGCAACCTGCACATTTGTTGAGCCAGTATCCTTGTCGTCCTGCTGAAAATCCTTAATAATTTCTTGAGTGTTAATTGCCATAATTTGGTTTTGTATTACTTAAAAAAAGAGGCATTATACTTTATTTACAAAATTAATAAAAACTTTTTTCACCTGCTGGACGGGTTTTAAAACGCCGGTGAATCCATAAATATTGTTCAGGATTTTTGCTGATTTGGTCTTGCAAAATTTGATTGGTCCGGGCGGCATCAGCAACCTCATCAGCACTTGGATAATCCTTTAAGGGCGGGGAAAAATCCATAGTGTAGCCGTTTTTAGTGCGGATAAAAGAATAGCAAATTACAACTGTTTTGGCAGTTTTTGCAAGGCGGGCAGTGGCTTTTGTGGTGGCAGTTTGGATGTTAAAAAATGGCGCAAAAACACTATTAGCACCAAAATCTTGGTCTGGCGCATACCACATCGCCGTAGCGTTTTTCAGCGCCCGGACCATTGAGCGAGTGTCTTTGGTTTTAATCAAATTAGCGCCGTGTTCGGTGAAAGTTTTACACATAATTGCATCAAATAATTTGTTGTTTTGCGGGCGGTAAATGTTGGCTGTGGCTTGCTCTAACAGTAATGCCCGTGAGCCTAAAATCAGCGGCATAAAGTGCGCTGCCAACAAAATTACCCCTTGTTTTTTGGCTAAAGCATTGGTCAAAAAGTGTTGATTTTTTATCGTCAGATTTTTGCGGATTTTGGCATCTGCAGCAAAATAAGCATCGCCAATTTCAAAAATAGCAACGCCGATGGCTTGAAAATGTTGGCGGACTAAAAGCTTGATTTCAGCCGGATTTTTATCAGTAAAACAAAGCTTAATATTGATAAAAGCAATTCTGCGAAAACGCCTGAATATTAGATATAAAAAACTGCCAATTCCCTTGCCAATAAAGACTTGCAGGCGAAATGGAAGTTTTGTTCCAAAGCGCATAAAAACGATTAAAAACCAAGTCGGAATAAATTTAGGATGATAAAAATTTGTGTTTTTCATTAAAATATCCGTTATGCCATATATTAGCCAAAATTTTATTGATAATCTGCCTCATCAAATTGATATTGTGGATTTGATTGCAAAACGCTTGCCGCTTAAAAAAACTGGCAGCGATTATCGTGCGCCCTGTCCTTTTCACGGCGGCAAAAACCCTAATTTTTCGGTGAGTTCCAGCAAGCAATTTTATCATTGTTTTAAGTGCGGCGAGAGCGGCGGGGCAATTAAATTTGTGCAAAAATTTAACAATTTGGATTTTGTTGAGGCGATTGAGGCGATTGCCAGCGAGTTCAGTTTGACGATTATTTATGACAAAAATTCCAAGCCGGTGGATGGCAAAATTAAGCGTTATTTGGATTTGATGCAAAGGGTTAGTGAATTTTATCAAAGCCAGCTGAAAGCCTCACCTGACAAGCAAAAGGCGGTAAATTATGCTAAAAATCGTGGAATTAGTGGCGCAATTGCCAAGCGTTTTGAGATTGGTTTTGCCACTAAAAATAATGATTTGGAAACGCATTTTAAGCTCTCAGAACAAGATATTAGCGATTTGAAAACTTTAGGGCTTATCAAAATCGGCGAAAATAACAGTTATGATTTTTTCCGCGACCGGCTAATATTTCCAATTCACAATAGCAAAGGCGGCGTTATTGCCTTTGGTGGCAGGGCTTTTAGCGATAAAGCCAGAGCCAAATATCTGAATTCAAG
>JAAOIF010000105.1 GCA_015163925.1 Candidatus Thioglobus sp. | reverse complement strand
CAAAAAGTTATTAGTTTTTCCAATGCTTTTGCTTATTTTTTAAGTGCTAATGGGCTTGAAAATTCATTGATTATAAGCGACAATCACGGCGAAAAATGATTTGGTGCAAGCCACTAATCCGCGTTTTATGCGGCTCAAAGCCGTATTTAATGTGCGCGGCGGCGTTTACACGACAGTGGTTGTGGAGCATCAGCAGCCGGATTGGCAGCCGCAGCCGGTTGTTGATTTGCAGCACTTATAAACGCCTATGCAAGCGGTTTATCAAAGTGTTAAGTTTGAGCAAAAACTATTAGATAAAAATGCTTTAAAAGTGGTGAAAACCATTAGTAATGCTGGCTTTGAGGTATATTTAGTCGGCGGCTGTGTTAGAGATTTATTACTCGGACTCAAGCCAAAAGATTTTGACATTGCCACCAGTGCCAAGCCCGAGGAGGTGCATAAATTATTCAAACGCTCGCGTTTAATTGGGCGGCGTTTTCGCTTGGTGCATGTATTATTTGACGCTCGGAATTTTATTGAAGTGGCAACTTTTCGCTCCGGCACGGTGAAAACTGCTCAGAGCGGAATTATCAGGCGGGACAACTGTTACGGCACTTTAGCGCAAGATGTGGTGCGCCGAGATTTCAACATTAACGCCTTGTATTATGACACTCAAAATCACCAAATTATTGATTATGTCGGCGGCCTCAAAGACATTAATAATAAGGCTATTAATATGATTGGCGAGGCAAAAAAGCGCTTTGAAGAAGACCCGGTGCGGATGATTAGGGCGGTGCGTTTTCAGGTGAAATTAGATGCAAAACTCAGCGCTGAGATTAAAACTTGCTTGCATAATCAGGCGCAATTATTGTCTCATATTTCCCCGGCGAGACTGTTTGAAGAGTGCATTAAACTGTTTCATAATGAATATGGTTTTGAGGTTTTTTGTCAGCTTGAGCATTACGGATTATTGCCGCATTTATTTGAGCAAACCGAGCGGAATGACTTTATTAAAAAGGCTTTGCTGAATACTTCGGCGCGGATTCAGCAAAATAAACCAGTAACTCCGGTTTTTCTGTTTGCGGTGTTTTTATGGCAAGCACAAAATCAGCGTTTTTTGCAAATTAAGCAAAAGCAAAAATCTAATAATTTGGCGATGAGACAGGCCTCAGAGGAAGTAATTAGAAAGCAAATTAAGCAAGTTTCAATGCCGAAATGGCTGAGTTTTAGGATGATAGATATTTGGATGTTGCAAGCGAAATTAGAGGAAAAAAATCCCAAATATACAGAAAAATTATTGCATAATCCGAGATTTAGAATGGCGTATGATTTTTTATTATTACGCTCAAAAAGTATCAATCCGGAGCTGAAATCTGCGGCTGATTTTTGGACGAAAGCTCAACGCTAAGGGGTGTTAAAATGTTATTAATAAATTATATTTTAGATAAAAATGGTGGAAAAAATGAGCAAAAAATTTGATTTTAATTCCGGTCTTTCAGAGTTAGAAAATATTGTCAAAATTATGGAATCTGGCGATTTGAGTCTGGCGGATTCGTTGAAATATTTTGAACAAGGGGTTGCCCTGACTAAGCAGTGCCAGAGCGCTTTGAGTGCCGCCGAGCAAAAAATTGCGGTGCTAAGTGGCGAGGATAATTTCACCCAAGAAAAACCGTTAGAAGAGTTGTAATTTTTATGAGTTTTGAGCCATATATTTCGCGAATTGACAAATATTTAGACGCTTGCCTGTTACAGCAGGGCGATTTGACGCAGCCGATGCGTTACAGCGTTTTGTCCGGCGGCAAGCGTTTTCGCCCGATTTTGACTTACACTATTGCTAATACTTTTGCTGCTAATTTGAATTTGGCGGATTCCAGCGCCTGCGCAGTTGAGCTGATTCACGCTTATTCGCTAATTCACGATGACCTGCCGGCGATGGATGACGATGATATTCGCCATAATCAGCCCAGTTGCCATAAGCGTTTCGGCGAGGCACAGGCGATTTTGACCGGTGATGGCTTGCAAGCTTTGGCGTTTGAGGTTTTGACTAATGATTCTCAATTAACGCCGCCGCTGCGGATTTCCCTACTGCAAGCCCTGACCCGTGCGGCATTTGAGATGGCACAAGGGCAATCGATTGATTTGAGCATGGTTGCAAAAACTGTTGATTTGCCGACTTTGCAAAATATGCACCAGAAAAAAACCGGAGCGCTGCTGGCTTGTGCGGTTAAATTAGGCGCTCTGGTGGCTGATTGTGGTGCGGCTGATATGAAAATACTTGAGATTTTTGCCCAAAATATTGGCTTGGCTTACCAAATTCAAGATGATGTTTTGGATGTTTCCACTCCGGAAGCCTTGCTGGGCAAGCGTCAGAACTCGGATGCGGAGAAAAATAAACCAACTTATCCGGCACTTTTAGGCTTGGATGCGGCAGTCCAATCTTATCAAGAATTATATCAAAAAGCCTTGCAAAGCTTGGAGAATTTAAGTGTAAATCCGCAAGAGTTAGTGAAATTAGTGGAGAAATTACACGCCAGAGAGTTTTAGTTTTAGCTCTAAAATTTGAGCAAAACGCTGCCCCAGCTGAACCCAGCGCCGATTCCTTCAAGCAATAAAGTTTGCCCTTTTTGGATTCTGCCATCACGCACAGCAACATCTAAAGCCAGAGGAATTGAGGCAGCAGAGGTGTTTCCGTGCTTATCCAAAGTAATAATTACCTTGTCCAACGGAGTTTTAATGCGTTTAGCGATGGCGACAATAATACGAATATTCGCCTGATGAGGCACCATCCAATCTAACTGCTCGGCAGTCATACCGCAGGATTTGAGGGTTTCTTCGGCGAGGGTTGAGAGGCTGCTGACGGCGATTTTAAACACCTCATTGCCGGACATTTGGATAAATCCAGTTTGGTTAATATAGTTATTATTTACTTGTAATGCGGATAAATATTTGCCATCGCTGAGGATTTTTGAGTGCAAAATTCCGCCCTCGTTACTGCCGCTTAACACCACAGCACCAGCGCCATCGCCGAATAAAATTGCGGTTGAGCGGTCGTTCCAATCGACAATTCTGGATAGCGTTTCGCTGCCGATTACTAATACTTTTTCCGCAGCACCGGTTTTGATATATTGCTCGGCGGTGGTCAGGGCGAAAATAAAACCGGCGCAAACTGCTTGTAAGTCAAATGCCGGACAAGTAGCGCCGATGGCGGTTTGCAATAAAGTTGCAGTGGCGGGGAAAATCTTGTCCGGCGTGGTGGTCGCCAGAATAATTAAGTCCAATTCTGTGGATTTGATGCCTGCCATTTCCAAAGCATTTTCAGCGGCAATCTGGGCTAAATCGCAGGTGGTTTCAGTGCTGACGATGTGCCTTTGCTTGATTCCGGTGCGGCTGCTAATCCATTCGTCTGAGGTGTCAATGGTTTTGGATAAGTCATTATTAGTAACAATTTCCGGCGGCAAATACGAGCCAGTGCCAATAATTCTTGCAAATTTACTCATACGATTCGCCCTGTTTTTCTAATTCTAATGAGACTTGTGAGGCGATTTTTTCGGCAATTTTAGCCTGAGCCTCCAAATATGCTTCCTTGATTGCTTGGAAAAATGCCTTAGAATCAGCGCCGCCATGGCTTTTAATAACAATTCCACGAAGCCCTAAAAGGCTGGCGCCATTGTATTGTCCGGGGTCAAGGCTGAGTTTGAAATCCTTTAAAACCGGGCTGGCAATCAAGGCTACAATTTTGGTTAAGAGGTTTTTATTAAATGCTTGCTTGAGGTAAAAGCCCATCATCGCAGCCACACCCTCACTGGCTTTCAGGGCAATATTACCTTCAAATCCATCACAAACGACCAAATCCACAATGCCTTTGTAAATCCCATCGCCCTCAATAAAACCAACATAATTCAGGTTTGAAGACTTTAATAATTCCGCCACTTGCTTGATTTTTTCATTGCCCTTAATGTCCTCTTCGCCAACCGCCACACTCCGGCGCTCAAATTTATCTACGATTCAGCTCCAAATACCGGCGCGCGGATTGAAGAATTGCTTGCTAAAATTTGATTAAATGTCAAGGCGACACCCGACCGGCAGAGATATTAACGGAATTATCCTATTGGATAAGGCTTCTGGGCTGACCTCAAATGCTGCTTTGCAAAAAGTCAA
>JAAOIF010000104.1 GCA_015163925.1 Candidatus Thioglobus sp. | reverse complement strand
GCGTTTTAACATAGTCGGGCCGCCGGCGATTTTGTTTTTTAAAGCCGGAATTGAAAAAGAAGCCCGGCACTTGCTGGGTTTTTTTTGCATTAATTAATTAACAATTATAATTCAAGCCAAAGCAAATTTCACCGCCGCCAGCACTGCAAAAATAAATCCAGCGGTCATAATCAGTCCGACAATAATATATGCCCAAGGCCCCTCGGACTCAGCCCTCTCAAAGTCCTTAATCAAATCCTCTTTCTTGCCAACGCCAACCATAGCGGCAGTAACGGCCTTAAAAACTTGCGATAATCCTTGCATTTTTTTACTCCTTTTTTAAAGTAGAATTAACCAATAATGGTCTAATAATAACGCCGCAAACAGCAGCATTAAATAATTTATTGAATACAAAAACGCCGCCAGCGGTAGTTTTTTATCATCTGGATTTTTGTAAATTTTGATGCCGTAGCCCAAAAATATCAGCCCCAAAATCAGCGCTGCCAGCAAATAAATCAGCCCCGACATTCCCACCAAATACGGCAAAACACTTACCAGCAGCAGCAAAACAGTATAAAGCAAAATCTGCGCTCGGGTGTAAGCCAAGCCGTGAGTTACCGGCAGCATCGGCACTTTGACCTTTTTATATTCCTCCACCCGATGGATTGCCAGCGCCCAAAAATGCGGCGGCGTCCAGATAAAAACAATTAAAAATAACAAAAATGCTTGCTCAATTCCGGCAGCTCCAGTAATTGCCGTCCAGCCCAAAATCGGCGGCGCTGCCCCTGCTGCTCCGCCAATCACAATATTTTGCGGGGTGGCGCGTTTGAGATATAAAGTGTAAATAACTGCATAGCCGATGAGTGAGGAAAATGTCAAAATCATCGTCAAAGTATTAACAAAAAACTGCAAAATCCCCAGCCCCATAACGCCCAAAAACACTCCCCAAACCAATGCCTGCTTGCGGCTAACCTTGCCCTGAGGCAATGGGCGCTGGTCGGTTCGTGACATTTGCATATCAATTTGCTCATCAACAATATGATTAAAAACCGCCGCTGAAGCCGCCGCCAGACCGATGCCGCTTGAGGCAATTAGCACCAAAACTAAGTCGGGCAAATACGGCGCTGGCACTGATAAAAACATTCCGACCACGGCGGTCAGCAGTATTAACGCCACGACTTTCAGCTTGCAAAGTCCGAGTAAATCCATAAAATTCGGCATAAATCTTGGCATCAAATTCAACCGATGCGAGAATATTTAAACAAGCGTTTCAGGTCTTTAATCACCTTTTTAATATCCAATTTTTGCGCCGGATATGACAACATCACATTGCCTAACGGGTCAATTAGAAATAACTTTCGCCCAGTTTGCGCTTCAAGCCGGCTGAGTTTTTGCCGCAAATTAGCACTCGGACGGGCAAATAATATCCCAGAAATCGGCAAATTATTAGTGGAATTTGTCAATAATAATCCCTGAATCCGGCGCATATCAGCGTTCATCAGCAGGCGAATAGTTTTAACATCTTGCAGAGCTTGCTGGCAAATATTTTCACACTCATCAGCACTAAAGCCCAAGCTCCACAAGCCTTGCAGCCGCCCCGGCGTTGCTTGGGAGAAAACCACATCAGCCTTTTTGGTAGTAATAATCGGATTTACAAACCGCCCATAATTCACCGTGCTGCCGGTAAAAGCCGTAGGATTATAGTAAAAAAACGCCGTCCCCAAAGCAATCGGCAACACAAACGAGCCTAATAAAACCCAGAGTTCTTTTTTAGCATTCATACAAATTTGATTAGTTGCAAAACGGTGATAATGATACGCTGAATGCAAACTCCAAGCAATTCAAAATTTTATTTGCAAACTGTGGGAACAAAATCAAATTGCTACTCGTAAAGGTAAGGGCAAAAACTTTTATTAACTAAAATAGGAAAAAACCATGAAAAAAATAATCAAAACAACTCTGCTAAGTGTCGCTTTAATTGGTGCTAATCTGCTTTCATTAGAGGCAAGTGCGCTGGCAAAAGGTATGGAAAAATGCTACGGAGTGGTCAAATCCGGGCAAAACGATTGTGCCACCAAAACTTCTTCTTGTGCCGGTAGTGCCAAAAAAGATTCCCAAGATGATGCTTTTATTGCCATGCCGAAAGGCTTGTGCAAAAAATTAGTAAATGGCAATTTGACCTCATCTTAAAGCCTTTATTTTCTTGCTCATTGCTTGATTTTGGCAATGAGTATTTTTTATTTTTACAGCGAGCAAACTTATGAAAAAACTTATTTTATTATTACTATTTTCCCTCTCAACTATTGCTGGGGCAAGCGTTTCCACTTTTAAATTAAATATTACTGGCGCAGAATTTAACCTGCAAAAACAACTCAAATTAGCCGACATCGGGCAAGCGCCTAACAAGATTAATTTTGATTTTTACAGCAAAAATAATCAGCGCTATAACTTTGATTTAAAGTATAAAAAACTGCCCAGCAATCGCTCTTATCCAACCAATTTAGATATTACTATTAAAAATTCTGATGGCAAAAAATTAGGCTATTTGTTTTTTGCTAATAACGGCATTTCGGCTTTGAAAAAACTTGGAGTTTTTGGTTTAATGGTTAATATTAATAATAAAATTGTTGATTTTCGCCTGACTTTTGACAAAAAATCTGGGCATTTTGATGTTGCCTCATTAGCAAATGAGCGGCTAATTCAGGATACTTTAGTGCCGAAATTCGGCTTTCAAATGATTCGTCCAATTATTGCCCCGCTGGTTGATAAAAATACCCGTTCGCAAACTTATTCATTAGACGCTCACCCCTTTGAAGTCAATTACACGCTGAAAAATATTGCCAATGGTTTGGTGCAATTTCAGCATAATTTGTATGAATTAAAAGATGCAAAACAGGTTTTATTGCAACGCGTTTATTTTAATGCAAATAGCTTGCCGGTGCTAAGGGAGGCGATGTTTGCCAGCAAATATTTCCATGCAAAAGACGGTGTTTTTAAGCTGGTTTTTTATCCGGCAATGGGGCAAATCGAGCCTTACTAATAAATTTAATTTGAATGTCAAAAGAAATTAACAACTGTTTTCAGCACCTGCAAAAACAAAAAACACAGGCTAATTTTCAGGCACTTTACAAATTATCTGCCATGCGATTATTTGGTGTTATTTTGTATATTGTCAAACGCGATGACTTGGCAAAAGACTGTTTGCAGGAAGCCTATATCAAAATCTGGCAGCGTTTAGAAAGCTATGATTCAGCCCAATCAAACTCGCTGACTTGGATGAAAAGCATTGCTAAAAATCAAGCCATTGATTGCTGGCGAAAAAATATTAACAACAATCCTCAAGACTCATTTGACTCACAAACAGAACAAATAATTGACCAAAATTCCACACTTTTAACGCCAGAAATGCACCATGGAGATTTACATATTTGCTTAAAAAAACTCAAATCTCAATTTAATAAAGCCTTATATTTGATTTATTTTTACGATTTGAGTTATCAGCAAGCCGCTCAAAAAATGGATGTTTCCATCGGCACAATCAAATCACGCGTCAACCGCTCCCTTTTAAATCTCAAAAAATGTTTGCAATCATTATGAAAATTACAATTAATAGTAAGGAAAAATTGGCTTGTGAATATGTTTTAGGCGTTTTGTCGCCAGGGCAAATTAGGCAAATTGGGCGATTAAAAAATGACGATGAGTTTGTCAAATTCGTAAATTTTTGGGCTTTGCAACTTAGCAATTTACAAGACAATCCGCCGCTCAAACGCCAAGACAAAAAACAGGTTTGGCAAAATATAAGCCAGCAAATTTTTGCAAAAACGCCAGTGCAAAATCCGCCAATTTTTGCTCTTTGGTTCAAATATTGGCACTATCAACTCAGCGGCGTGGCGGTGTTAATGGCACTTTTGCTGTTCTGGCAACTACCTATTACTACTCCAAATATCAAGCCGTTGGAATGGCAAATTAGCACTGACCTTGCCGGCAAAACTGTTAATATTTCTGCCACCACACATCAGCACAAAAACGCCAATTCTGCTTGTGTGCTGTGGGTTAAACACGAAAATATGTTTCATTTTATTGACAAATTGCCAGAGGTTGGGGAGAAGCAAATTGCGCTGAATGCAAAATTATTAGCACTGATTCAGCAAGGCTCAATGGTGCATAGCACTGAAAATATCAGCAGTTTTGCTAATTCAAAAATCCCAAAACAGCCCACAAAAATTGATTTCATCGGCTCGTGG
>JAAOIF010000103.1 GCA_015163925.1 Candidatus Thioglobus sp. | reverse complement strand
GGGTTTTTTGTGAATATTATCAAATAATCCTTCATTTTTTAGCTTGGTTTTCAGCTGCTCAAATGCTAATTGTAAATCGCCAGTTCCGACTGCTTCAAGGTGCTGGACAATCAGCTGAAAGGCGGATTTTAAATTTATCAACGGCGTGTTTGCTGCTTGCCGGAATTTTCAGAAATTAGGCTTTCAGATAATTATTATTACTAATCAATCCGGCATCGCTAAAGGCTTTTATGATGAAAATGATTTTGATATTGTTAATAATTGGGTGCTGGCAGAATTTAAGAAAAATAGGGTAAATATTTTGGATGTTTTCTTCTGTCCGCACGCGCCAGATGATAATTGTAATTGCCGCAAACCTAAGCCCGGTATGCTTTTGCAAGCCCAAGCAAAACACAATATTGCTATGAATAAATCATGGATGATTGGCGATAAAGAGGCAGATATTCAGGCTGCAAATGCCGCCGGAATTACTAATACGATTTTGGTCAGAAGCGGGCATAAAATCAATGAGGCAAATTCAAATGCCACTCATATTATTGATTCTCTCAAGGATTATTCAGATATTTTTTAGCAATTTTTTAGCAATTTTTGCAATATTTTCAACAGGAATGGATTTTATAGAATCATCATTTTTGTTAATTTTATAAGGATTTACCGCTGATTCTGACTGCAAAATTTTGTTAATCTCACCGGCGTAAGCATTTCTGCTGCCCGGCGTTGGTCCAAAAAGTGTAATTGAAGGAACATTTAGCGCCCAAGCCAGATGCACCGGACCGGTATCAGCGCCGATTACCAAATCCATTTTAGCAAGCAATGCCTTTAATTCATCAAGCGCTAATTGCTTGGAAATATGCACTTCTGGCGCGGTTTGCTGGATTTTCTCAGCCATCATTTTTTCAGCCTGATTGCCCCAAATAATCATAAAATTAGCATCCAAAATATTAGCAATCTGAGCGTATTTTTCCGCCGGATAAATTTTAGCAGCAGAGGAAGCGCCGGGAATTATAGCAATATTTTGCTTGGTTTTAGCAAGCTTGAAAGTGTGTTTTTTGAAATGTAGAAATGGTTTTTTATTTTCTATTTCAGCGGCTGTAATTTTTATTTCCAATGCCTCACAGACCAGAGCCAGATTGCGTTTTACGATATTTTGGGCATAATCTATTTTGCAAGTGTCAGAATAAAACTTGGCAGCCAGAGGCTCACGAATGGAATTTTTATCAAAGCCAATAGTCTGATTTGCCGGAATAATTTTTGCCACAATCGCCGATTTCAGCAGCCCTTGCATATCAATTATCAGATCAAATTTTGGCAATTTTCTTAGTTTTCTGAGCTCAGAAAAAAGCAATTTGAGTGATTTTTTGGATTTAATTTGGCTAAAATTCACGCTGTGGATTTTGTTAATATCTGAATTATTTTCCAAAATCGCACCCGGTCGAAAAAATCCAGCACCACTTCATTTAGCGGCAATTCGTAAATAATTTGCACTTGCCGCCCCAAATAATTAATGTTTTTCTGCACGCCGCGCTTGGAAGTGCAAAGCGAAATCACATTGCCAACAAATTCATCAGTGACCAAAATATTAGCAGTAATAATCGGCTCACGGAACTCAGCAATCGCTTGGTCTGACGGCATTTTAGAGGGGCTGTCAATATGATGAAGATTGCCCTTAGTGTCCAAAATTTCATAAATCACAGTCGGCGCAGTAGTAATTAAATTCAAGTCATATTCCCGCTCCAAGCGCTCTTGCACGATTTCCATATGCAATAAACCCAAAAAACCGATGCGAAAACCAAAGCCCAAAGCATCAGAATTTTCAGGCTCATATTGCAAGGCGGCATCGTTTAAGCGCAATTTCGCCAAGGCATCACGGAATTTTTCATAATCCTCGCCAGAAATTGGAAAAAGTCCGGCAAATACTCTCGGCTGCACCGGCTTAAAACCCTTTAACGGCGTGGCTACTGAATTTTTAGCGCCAGTAATAGTATCACCGACCGGAGCGCCGTCAATATTTTTAATACTGGCAATTAGAAATCCGACCTCGCCGGCTTTGAGGCTCTGTGTTTTCTGGCGTTTTGGAGTAAAAACCCCGACCTCATCAACCAAATGCTGCTGACCATTAGAGAAAATTTTAATCTTAGTTTTGGCTTTAATTTCCCCGTCAATCATACGAATTAGCGACACCACGCCGAGATAATTATCAAACCAAGAATCAATAATTAATGCCTTAATCGGCGCATCAATTTTGCCCACCGGAGCTGGAATTTTCTCAACAATTTGCTCTAAAATCTCTGCAATTCCAACTCCAGATTTCGCACTCGCATGCACCGCCCCATGCGCCTCCACGCCAATCACATCTTCAATTTCATCCACCACTCGCTCCGGGTCCGCCGCCGGCAAATCAATTTTATTTAGCACTGCCACAACCTCCAAACCTTGCTCCAGCGCCGTGTAACAATTCGCCACCGTCTGCGCCTCCACGCCCTGCGAGGCATCAACAATCAGCAGCGCCCCCTCGCAAGCACTCAGCGAGCGTGAAACTTCATAAGAAAAATCCACATGCCCGGGAGTATCAATGAAATTAAATTGGTAAGTTTCGCCGTTTTTAGCCTGATAATTCAGAGTAACACTTTGCGATTTAATAGTAATTCCGCGCTCTTTTTCAATGTCCATAGAATCCAGCACCTGAGCCGACATTTCCCGCTCACTCAAGCCGCCGCAAAACTGAATAAAGCGGTCAGCAATAGTGGATTTTCCATGGTCAATATGGGCAATAATTGAAAAGTTGCGAATGTTTTGCATGTGATGTTAAAATAAGTTTTTTAAACAAATAATTATACCGTTATGAATCAAGTAAAGCCAATTACCTGCAATGCTACCAGCAATTTAGAAGTGCAAATTCCGGACTCTCAGGGGCGCAAAATTGTCCTCTATTTTTATCCCAAAGATGCCACTCCGGGCTGCACTACTGAGGGGCAGGATTTCCGCGACCGGCACGCTGATTTCACCAATGCTAACACGATAATTTATGGCGTTTCCAAAGACGATTTGAAGTCTCATGAAAAGTTCAAAGCCAAGCAAAATTTCCCTTTTGAGCTAATTGCTGATGACGGCAAATTATGCGAAATTTTTGGCGTCTGGCAGCTGAAAAAGTTTATGGGAAGGGAATTTATGGGAATTGTCCGTTCCACTTTTTTAATTGATTCTGATGGCAAGATTTTAAAATCTTGGCGGCAAGTGAAAGTCAAAAATCATATTGAAGAAGTGTTAGCGGCAGCAGTTTTATGAGCAATGTAGATTTCGCAGAAGTGGATAAATTTGCCGCTTTAGCGTCTCGCTGGTGGGATAAAAATTCCGAATTCAAGCCCTTGCACGACATAAATCCATTACGATTAGAATTCATAAAACAAAAATGCGGCGGCTCATTAGCTGGCAAAAAAATCTTAGATGTCGGCTGTGGCGGCGGGATTTTAACGGAAAGTTTGGCACTTGAAGGGGCAGTTGTAACCGGCATTGATTTGGCTGAGGCCGGGCTGGAAGTTGCCAAATTACACCTGTTGGAATCGGGGCTGGAAGTGGATTATCAGCAAATCTCAGTTGAGGAATTTGCCGCCGAGAATGCTGGCGAATTTGACATAATCACTTGCCTTGAAATGTTGGAGCATGTGCCGGATTTTGCCTCAGTAGTAAGGGCTTGTGGCGATTTAGTAAAAGACGGCGGCGAGGTGTTTTTCTCCACTCTTAATCGCAATCCGAAATCCTATTTATTTGCAATTATCGGCGCAGAATATGTGCTCAAATTATTGCCACAAGGCACGCACGACTGGGATAAATTCATCCAGCCCAGCGAGTTAGACGCCGCCGCCAGAGCAGCAAGCCTCCGCCTAAAAGCCATAACCGGTATGACTTACAACCCGTTTTCCAAAACCTATAAATTAGCCGCTGATGTCAGCGTTAATTATTTATGTTTTTATCAAAAATAAATCTGCTGAGGCAGGCTTTTTGTTAATTGTTAAGTGTTAATGGTAAATTGTTAATTAAGAGCAAAAGCGAGTAAAACCTTGCCGGAAAAAATTCTAAATAACTTAACGCGCTTTTATTCTGTCATGTATTTGTTTGTAATTACTTTTACAAGCAAATTTATCAGTATTAGTTTTATTGTATAAAATGCTGTCTCTTGCATGACAAGCAAACCATTCAAAACGACCTCCTCTAACTTCTACAAACTGCTCAACTGTTTGAAACTTTCTATTATTTTTTCCGCATTGTATATGCTGGGCAGGACGGCAAATATATTACCTCCAGAAATATCCGCGACCGGCTTGATAAAGAGCTGATTTACAATGTGGCTTTGCGGG
>JAAOIF010000102.1 GCA_015163925.1 Candidatus Thioglobus sp. | reverse complement strand
CTTATATTTTTATCTTAAAAATCGGGCAAGGCTTGATTTTCTGCCATTATTTTTATTTATTTTGGCACTTCTCAGCAAGCCCTCGGCGGCGGTTTTGCCCTTGATTATTTTTGCAATTAACCATTTTCATTACCAATTTAAACTCAAAAATAATATTAAAAAAGTCCTGCCATTTGCTTTAATCGCTTTGATAATTGCAATTATCACTTATTTTTCTCAGGCTAATTCGGTGATTTTTTCACAACATCTCAGCCCTGTTTGGCAGCGCCCGTTTGCTTGGCTGGACAGTATTATTTTTTATCTGGCGAAAATTATTTATCCGAATTTGAGCATTTCTTATACTCTTGCGCCGAAATTTATTGCTACTAAATTTTGGTTTTATCCATTGGCGATTCTGCCGTTAGGGCTGGGTTTCTGGCTTTGGCTGAAGCGAAAAACTCAGCCGCTTTTGGCGTTATCAAGTGTGCTTTTTGTGGCTGGATTTTTTACTACTTCTGGTTTTATTGGCTTTATTTTTCAAAGATATTCTTTAGTGGCTGACAGATATTTGTATTTTGCAATGCTCGGATTTGCCCTTTTTATTGCCGTTATTTTTAGCAAAATTAGTAATAAAATTTGGCAATTAGTAATGATTTTTGCCTTGCTAATTTTTGCTGGGATTTCAGCTTTTCGGCAAATTCCAATTTGGCAAAATCCGCTAAAACTCTGGTCTCACGCCGTCCATTATGAAATTCAGCCACAATATGCGTATGCGAATTTAGGCGGATATTTTAATGAAAAAGGCACTAAATTTTATCAAAATGGCAAGTTTCAAAAGTCTATAATTTATTTTGACAAAGCCTTAAAACTCTATCCAAAATACTCGCTGGAAAAACTCAGCGGCACAAAATATAATAAGGGCTTGTCGCTTTTGGCGCTAAAAAATCCGCAAAAAGCTTTGGATAATTTCACTCAAGCGCTTGGATTTAATCCAAAAAATGCTAATGCAAATAATATCAAAATCCACATTTTAACTAAATCAAAACAATGTCAAAAAGCCCAAGCGGCGCTGGTTTTGGCGAAAAATAATAATGTAGAAATCCGCCCAGAGGTATTAAAAAATATCAAGCAATGTGTTAAAAAGTAATGATTTTTTTTGTAAAATAAGCATAAATTTTAAAGCCAAATATTATGATAATAATTCCAGCAATTGACCTTAAAAACGGGCAGTGTGTTCGCCTCAAGCAAGGGCGAATGAGTGATAGCACGGTGTTTTCCGACAGTCCGGTAGCGATGGCACGGCGCTGGGTTGAGGCCGGGGCGCGGCGGTTGCACTTGGTGGATTTGGACGGAGCGTTTGCTGGCAAGCCGATTAATGCCGAAATTGTAACTGAAATTAGCAAAACATTTCCGCAACTGCCGGTGCAAATTGGCGGCGGCATTCGTGATATGAAAACCGCCCAAGCCTACATTAACGCTGGCGTGAGCTACCTGATTATCGGCACGATGGCGGTTGAGAATCCTAAGTTTATAGCTCAATTATGCCGTGAATTTCCGGGCAAAATTATTGTTGGTTTGGATGCAAATAATGGCTTGGTGGCAACCGATGGCTGGGCGCAGCAGACCGATTTAGCGGCGGTAGATTTAGCCAAGCGCTTTGAGCAAGATGGCGTTAAATCCATTGTTTATACCGATATTGCTCGGGACGGAATGATGCAAGGGCTGAATATTTCTGCCACAATAGCTTTGGCAAATTCCACAACTTTGCCGATTATTGCCTCCGGCGGCATTACTGATTTGGAGGATATTTCTGACTTGTTAAATGCTGAGTGCCCGGGCATTATCGGGGCGATTACCGGACGGGCAATTTACGCCGGAACGCTGGATTTTGCCCAAGCCCAGCAACTTTGTGATAAAAATTAATACTAAAATTAATGCAAAAACTGATGAAAATTGAAGTCGCCTACGCCCTGAGAGACAAGCAAACTTTGCTGAATTTAGAGGTAGCCGCCGGCACGACTTTGGCTCAGGCAGTGGAAATTTCGGGGATTTTAGAGCTTTATCCAAATATTGATTTATGCAAAAATAAAACCGGAATTTTTGGCAAAGTCGTCAAGCCGGACACAGTTTTAAGAGACAAAGACCGAGTGGAAATTTACCGAAATTTAATCGCCGACCCCAAGCAAATCCGCCGTGAGAGAGCCGCTGAGGGCAAAAAAATGCGTAGTGGCAAAAAAATCTGAACTTTGGTAAAATGAGCGTTTATATCAACTAAATCCCCGATGAGCGAAAAGCAACCTGCCCCAGTATTGTCGTTTTGGCAAAGGCTAAAAAGACGATTATTCCATTCCCCTATGCGTTCGCGTGATGAACTTTTGCAGGCTTTAAAAGAGGCGGAGGAAAATCACCTGATTGACTCGCATTCGCGCCTGATTATTGAGGGCACTTTGCAGTTAGAAAATATGGCAGTGCGTGATGTGATGGTGCCGAAATCTAAAATGGTGATGATTGAGGAAAGTGTTACTACTAAAGAGTTATTGGAGATTATGACTGCCTCATCGCACTCCAGATTTCCGATTATAAATAGTAGTAATAATAAAATTCAAGGCATCGTTTTGGCGAAGGATTTATTAGGATTTTTGGCAAATAAAAAGGGCGAATTTAACCACCGAGAATATTTGCGAAATGCGATTTTAGTGCCTGAAAGCAAAACTTTGGGAGCGCTTTTGCGTGATTTTCAAACCAAAAAATCACATATGGCAATTGTCGTGGATGAGTATGGCGAGATTGCCGGTCTGGTAACGCTGGAAGATGTTTTGGAGCAGATTGTCGGCGAGATTGAGGACGAGCATGATTTTGAAGAAGACAATATTATTGACTTTGGCGATGGGCGATTTTTGCTCAAAGCTGACACTTCCTTAGAGGAATTTAATGAGTTTTTTCAGGTGCAGTTAGAGGCTGAAAATGTTGATACGGTGGCGGGTTTTGTGATTGCTGGCTTTACATATTTGCCCGAGCAAATGCGAGATATTGATTTGCAAGGCTTTAATTTTAAGGTGTTAAAGACCGATTCGCGGCGGCTACATTTGTTAGAAGTGAGCAAAATTACCAGCAAATAATTATGTCATCTTTAGAGAAAAGTGCGCAATTAGCGCTGGAATTATTAAAGAAATATAAGGTCAAAGATTACGAAATATCACTTGGCTCAAGCTCTGGAATTTCAACTGTGGTAAGGCTTGGAGCGGTTGAGACTTTGCAATATCACTTGGATAAAAGCTTTGATGTAAATGTATATTTCGGGCAAAAAAAGGGGCATGCCTCAAGCGTTGATTTGGGCAAAAACAGTTTGGATAAAACCATCGCCTCAGCTTGTTTGATTGCAAAATACACTCAGCCCGACCCCTTCAATGGCTTGGCAGCAAAGGCTTTAATGGCGTTTGATGCGCCAGATTTGGATTTATTTTACCCTTGGGATTTGGACGCTCAAAGTAGTATTGAAATCGCCAAAGAGTGCGAGGCAGTTGCCTTAGAGCAGGCGGAAATTGATAATTCCGAAGGCGCGCAAGTCTCCACTTTTCAGGCGCAAGGCTTGTATGGAAATTCCAATGGATTGCTTGCTGGGCAAGGCTCAACGCTCCATTCGCTGAATTGTTCGCTGGTTTCCAAACGCGGCGATGAGATGCAAACGGCGCACGAATACAGCTCGGCTTTGGATGCAAATGATTTGCAAAGTGCCAAATCTGTTGGGCTTGAGGCGGCAAAACTCGCCCAGCAAAAACTCGGAGCAAGGCCTCTGAGCGCCAGAAAATGTCCGGTGATTTTCACTTCAAGGCTGTCAGGCGGGCTGTTTTCACAATTACTCGGCGCACTCAGCGGCGGCCGGCAATACAAGAAATCAACATTTTTACCAAGTTGCATTGACCAAATTGTATTGCCCGAAAGCCTGAGCGTTTTGGAAAATCCATTGGCGAAAAAGACACTCGGCGTGAGGGCATTTGACGATGATGGAGTGCTAAAACGGCGGCAATATTTCATTCAAAACGGCAGAGTTTGCAGCTACATTATGGGGCAATATGACGCTAATCAGTTAGGGCTGGAAACCACCGCAAACGCAGGCGGAGTAAGCAATGTGCTGGTTGAGGCAAATTTTGATGGCGGGCTTGAGGCGTTGATAAAAACTATGGAAAAAGGCTTGGTGGTAACCGAATTAATGGGGCAAGGAATCAACTCGACAACCGGTGATTATTCGCGTGGGGCATTAGGATTTTGGGTGGAAAATGGCGAAATTCAGCACTCGGTTTCAGCCATCACTATCGCCGGAAATCTCAAGCAAATGCTGTTAGATATTGAATATGTCGGCAGCGATATAGACCGCCGCAGCAACATCAAAGCCGGCTGCGTGCTGGTCAAGCAAATGACCATCGCCGGGTAGCTGTGAAGCGTTTTGACTTA
>JAAOIF010000101.1 GCA_015163925.1 Candidatus Thioglobus sp. | reverse complement strand
GATGATTTTATTGGTTTTAACACTTGGTTTTTTGGCATATGACGCTCTCGGTGACCATTCATTTGGTGGTTCGTTACCGCGAATTAGCGCAACTTTCGCCTAAATCTGATAAGCGAAAATTGATTAAAAACACTCTGGAGCAAATGCTCAAACCCTGCCTTTTTACCACTCTGACAACGATTGCGGCTTTCGGCTCGCTGCTGATTAGCGGCATCAAACCGGTGATTGATTTTGGCTGGATGATGTCAATCGGCGTGAGTATCGCTTTGGTGCTGTCGTTTATTGCCTTTACGATTATTATGGCTTGGCTGCCGAAAAGTCAGGTAAATTCCTTCAAAACTGAGCTGAATGTTACTGGAATTTTGGCGAAGTTTGTGGAGAAATTTGGCAACCATCTGCTGGCTGGATTGGTGCTGCTGGTGGGGCTAAGTGCGGTCGGAATCAGTCAGCTGAGTGTGGAAAATCGCTTTATTGATTATTTCAAAAAAAGCACTGAAATTAATCAAGGGCTGACGCTAATTGACAAGCAGCTCGGCGGCACAATTCCGCTGGAAATTATCTTTGATGATTTGGCTCAGGATTACTGGTTTGATGAGGGTTTGCGAGCCGATATTCATAAAATTCACACTTATTTAGACGGCTTGGATGAGACTGGGAAAGTGCTTTCAATTGATACTTTAATGCAGATTTTGGAGCAAGCAAATGGCGGCAAAATCAATGGATTTTTCCTAAATATCGCTAAAAGCAAAATGCCGGCGGCGGCGAAAAAACATATTTTAACCCCTTATTTATCCGAAGACAGCGGGCAACTCCGCATTGTAGTTAGGATTCGGGAGACGAATACTGAGCTAAAACGCGCAGATTTGATTGAAAAAATCCAAAAACACATTCAGCAAGAAATCGGTTTTCGGGCTGAAAATTTTCATATAACTGGAGTTTTGGTTTTGTATAATAATATGCTGCAAAGCCTATTCAGCTCGCAGATTAAGACGATTTCTGTGGTGTTTTTGATGATATTTATTATGTTTTTATTGGTTTTTAAATCCATCAGTTTGTCGATTTTGGCGCTGATTCCTAACACTTTGCCGTCACTTTTTATTTTGGGAATTATGGGGCTGCTGAAAATCCCGTTAGACCTTATGACCATTACCATTTCGGCGATTGCAATCGGTATCGGCGTGGATAATGCAATCCATTATATTCATCGTTTCAAGGCCGAATTTCACAAGGACGGCGACTATCTGGCGACTATGTATCGCTCGCACAATAGTATTGGTTTGGCGATGTTTTACACCTCAATCACGGTAACTTTGGGCTTTTTAATTTTGGCATTATCAAATTTTATTCCCAGTATTTATTTCGGCATTTTCACCGCCATCGCTATGCTCAGTGCGCTTTTGGCAAATCTGACATTACTGCCGAAATTGATTTTAATGCTCAAGCCTAAGATTTGACAAAACTAATAAAAAACAGTTAAAATGAATGTTTTTCAGCCTCAATAGAGTAATATATTTTTTAAATTCACAAAAGTATAAGGAGATTATTATGGGATTATTAGAAGGAACGGATGGATATTGAAACCATTCAAACATTTGTAAATTCACAAGCCAGCACTTCAATCGCTGGCTTTTTAATTATTATTGTTTCAGTTATTGCGATTAATTCTCAAAGAAAAACTGCCAGACAAAAAGCTTCGTTGGAATTTTTAGATAAACTTTCCTCTAAACTATTGATTGAAAGTGCAAAATTTTTGCGTGATTACCACAAAAAAATCGCCTTAATTACAACTTCAAATACTACAAAATATAAGGAATTACAAGAAAAAATAGAGCCTATTCTTAATTATTTTGAATCAGTTTCAATCGGCGTTCGCATCGGCATTTACGATAGGCGCACTATGTTTTTATCCAGAAAACAGCAAATTATTCATACATTTTATTATTCAAAACCATATATTGAAGAAATTAGAAAACGCTTAGATAATAATTGTTTGTTTGAAAATTTAGAGTGGCTGGCAAAAAAATCACACAATGCAAAATAAATTTGATGTTTTGATTATTGGCACTGGTAGCGCTGGGCTGATGAGTGCTTTGCAGCTGTCGGATGAGCTCTCGGTGGCGATGATTGCTAAGGATGAAATTTTGGAGGGCAGCTCATATTATGCTCAGGGCGGCATCTCGGCGGTGCTGAGTGCGGATGATGATTTTGAATCTCACATAGCCGATACGCTGGCGACAGGTGGCGGTTTGGGCGATGAGGCGGCGGTGCGTTTGATGGTTGAACAAGCGCCGAATGCGATTGCTGCTTTGGAAAATATTGGCGTTCCTTTTACCCATAAAAACGGCAAATACCATCTGACCACCGAGGGCGGGCATAGTAGCAAACGCGTGGCTCATGTGGCGGATAAAACTGGAATTTCCATTCAAACTAGCTTGTTTAATCAGATTAAAAATAATCCAAATATTCACTTGTTTGAAAATTTTATTGCCATTGATTTATTGATTAAAAATCAGCACTGCAGCGGCGCTTATATCCTCAATAAATCCACTCAGCAGATTGAATGCTTCATCGCCCACAAAACCATTATTGCCACTGGCGGCGCTTCCAAAGCCTACCTCTACACCTCCAATCCAGACACCTCAACCGGCGATGGAATTGCTATGGCTTACCGCGGCGGCTGCGAAATTGTCAATATGGAATTTACCCAATTTCACCCCACTTGCCTGTATCACCCGCACGCCAAATCCTTCCTAATTTCCGAAGCTCTCCGCGGCGAAGGGGCAAAATTAGTCTTGCCAAATGGTGATAAATTTATGCACAAATACGACTCCAGAGAGGAATTAGCACCAAGAGATATTGTCGCCAGAGCGATTGATTCAGAGATGAAAACCAACGGATTTGACTGTGTTTATTTGGATATTTCATTCAAAGACAAAAGCTGGATTAAGCAACATTTCCCCAATATTTTTGCCAAATGCTTATCGTTTGGAATTGACATTTCCAGCCAGTTAATCCCTGTCGTCCCAGCCGCTCATTACACCTGCGGCGGCATTGATACTGACCTCAACGCTTGCAGCAAAATCGGCAATTTATATGCAGTCGGCGAGGCAGCTCACACCGGCGCTCACGGGGCAAATCGGATGGCAAGCAACTCATTATTAGAATGTATCGTTTTCGCCAAAAGCTGCGCCGAACACATCAACGCCCAAAAATTACCAAGTGCTTATCCGCGCTTTGAAGAATGGGATAATTCCAAAGTTTCACTCTCCCGAGAGCAAGTTGTAGTCTCGCATTTATGGGATGAAATTCGGCGGATTATGTGGAATTTTGTCGGCATCGTCAGAAGCAATAAACGCCTGCACTCCGCCAAAATTCACTTAGCCCAAATCCAAATTGAGGTGAATGAATATTACCGATTATATCTGATTTCAAGCGATTTAATTGAGCTGAGAAACCTCATCACCAGCGCACAAATTATCGTCAAATCCGCCATTGGGCGCACCGAAAGTCGCGGCTTACATTACAATAAAGATTATCCTAAGCAAGCGAATAAGAGTATTAATACTGTCGTCAAAAAATTATGATATTGCCAATCCTGCACTACCCAGATAAACGCCTGCGGACTGTTGCCCAACCGGTTTTGACGGTTGATAAAACTATTCAAACTTTGGTCAAAAATATGTTTGAAACTATGTATTCTGAGGACGGAATTGGCTTGGCGGCAACCCAAATAAATCAGCATATTCAGGTTGTGGTAATGGATGTTCCGGGCGAGCAAAACGACTATCAGCTTTTGCTGAAAGAGCGTTCTGGCAAGGCAAAATCCAAAAAATCTGGCAAGCCATTATGTTTTATCAACCCCAAAATTGTGGAAAAACAAGGCAGTGAAATTCATATTGAAGGCTGCCTTTCGGTGCCCGGATTTCACGCCGAAGTGAAGCGTTTTAACCAAATTAAAGTTGAGGCGTTAGATGAGAAAAATTCAGCCTTTACCCTTGAAGCAACAGGCTTATTAGCGATTTGTATTCAGCATGAAATTGACCATCTCAACGGCATTTTATTTGTTGACCATCTCTCAAAACTCAAGCAAAAACGCCTGTTAGAAAAAACCAAAAAAACCAAAAAAACTGCCGAAGCTTAAATTATGTCAAAAAAATTGAGCAAAAATCAGTAAAATTGATAACTTTTTACAAATAATTCTAACTTTTAAAAATCACAATTTATGAATCCGATTGACCTTCCAACTTGCATAAATGCCAAACTTGAGCGCTATTTTCAGCAGCTCAACGGTCAAGCAGCAAGCGGCGTGCATAAAATGGTGATGACTGAAACCGAATCCATAGATTGTATAATATTTCAAATTGCGTAAGTATAAAGGATTTCATTTTAAATGAGTGAAAATAAACATTGTAAGGTTTTGATAATTGGTTCCGGGCCGGCGGGTTATTCTGCGGCGATTTATGC
>JAAOIF010000100.1 GCA_015163925.1 Candidatus Thioglobus sp. | reverse complement strand
GCCAGTGCTTGCCAAAAGTGTCATAATTCCCTTGGGCGTGCAGGGGCGCAAAAACGGTTTATTCTGCAGCAGCTTGCCAACATTCACGCTATGAAAGCCGTCAACATCCTTGAATGGGCTAATCGTTTCAATCACCAAATTAGCGTCTAAATGCTTTGGCAGCGGCAGTTGTACCAAAATCCCATCAATTTTATCGTCATTATTTAGGCGTTGAATTTCGCTCAATAATTGCTCTTGAGTGATTGCCTGAGGCTCGTTGATTTTTTCGGAGTGAAAACCTGCCGCCCGGCAAGCATTATCTTTATTGCGAACATACACTTCTGAGGCCGGGTCATCACCCACCAAAATCACTGCCAAGCCCGGTGGGTCGGGGAGTTTGGCGACCTTAGCGGCGATGTTTTTCAGCATCTGCTGGGCGATTTTTTTGCCATCAATTATCATTTTAGTGCCTGCCTCACTTTTTCTAAATCCTCCAAAGTATCCACTCCAAAACCAGTATTTTCGCAAGCAGGGGCAATGTGAATTTCCAAGCCCTGATTTAAAATTCTGAGCTGTTCTAACTTTTCTGCTTGCTCATAATTTGAACTTTCCATACTCAAATATTGCTTGATAAAGCCAGCCTGATAAGCATAAATGCCGATATGGCGAAAACACAAATTAATGTCAAAATCATCAATTTCCCGAAAAGCCGGAAGCGGAGAACGGGAAAAATACAAGGCTTTGCCGAATTTATCAAACACCACTTTAACGCAATTTTGGTCTAAATATTGAGTTTTATCAGTAATTTTTTCACACAAAGTTGCCATCGGAAAATTGCTACTGAGCAAATTATTTGCCACTTGCTCAATAACTTTTGCTGATAACATCGGCTCATCAGCTTGCAGATTTACAATCACAGTTTCGTCCTCAATATCCAAAATCTCTAACGCCTCAGAAATCCGTGAAGTGCCGCAGCTGTGGGGTTTTTCGGTCATACAAACGCTGGCTCCGAAGCTTTGAGCTGCTGCCTCAATCCTGCTGTCATCGGTGGCAATTATTACTGATGAAGCGCCGCTGTTTCTGGCATTTTCATAGGCGTATTGCAGCAGCGGCTTGCCGTGAATGTCTCTGAGCAGCTTAGCACTCAGGCGGCTGGAGTCGTAGCGTGCCGGAATAATAACGCAAAAATCAGTCAATTTCTCTTGCCTCTTGCTCCAACAAAATCGGCACGCCGTCTTGAATTGGATATGCCAAACCGCTGGATTTACAAATCAGTTCATCGCCCACTTGCTCAAGCGGGGCGTGGCTTTTAGGGCAAACTAATAATTCTAATAACTCTGGCTCAATCATAATTTAGCGCTTAATTGGGTTAAAAATTCCTCATCCAAACTTGCCTGAGAATGCAAATACCACATTTGTTTAGTTGCAAAACTATCACATTTTACACAATCCTTAGCGGTCATAATAATCGGATAATCATTCTCAAAAGTCAAATCATTTTGGCTGTAAAAATGATGGTCGGCGAAAGTTTTAGAGATAATTAATTCCACCCCGAGGGCAGATAAAGTATCAAAAAAACCTTGCGGATAGCCGATTCCAGTCACCCCGTAGCAGGCATGATGATTGAAAAAATCCACTGGCTGCTGCTGATTTGTAACCAGATTTATAAATGCTTTTGGCACTAAATTTGAGAATGTTTGCGGGGCTGTTTTAGTAGTAATTTCTTTGGTTTTTGAGCCATTATTAATAACAAAATCAACCGTTTTCAGCCTTGATTTCGGCTCTCGCATCGGACCGGCGGGCAAGAAAAATCCATTCCCAAACCGCCTCGCAGAGTTGATTACAGCAATCTCCACCTGCCGTCCCATCGCATAATGTTGCAAGCCGTCATCGCTAATTACCAAATCAATTTTATTATTATTAATTAAATCTTTAAGTGCGGCGGTGCGATTTTTATTGACCATAATCGGCGCCTGAGTTTCCAGCAAAATTAGCAACGGCTCATCGCCGCAAACGCTCGCCGGAGTATCATTTTCAACCAATAAACTGCCCTGCTGATGAGTGCCTTTGTAGCCACGAGAAACCACTCCAACCTGTTTTCCGAGTGCTTGAAAATGCTTCACCAAGGCAATTACAATCGGAGTTTTGCCAGTGCCGCCGACAATAATATTGCCAACCACAATCACCGGAGTAGCAAAATTATGCACTTTGAAAAGACCGATTTTGTAAAACCACTTACGCAGAAAACTGATTACAAAAAAAATCCCCGACAGCGGCAATAATAAATAATTCAATAATTGTTTTTTATTCAAATCCATAGTGCTAATTATGACAAAATATGAGGCTTATGAGTATTGAATTTCAAATTTCAAGCCAATATTTGCGTTCCAATCGGAAAAAAGGCTTTGTTTCCTTCATTTCTGGGGTTTCTATGGTCGGGCTGATTTTAGCAGTAATGACTTTGGTAACGGTTTTATCGGTGATGAACGGCTTCCAAAAAGAGCTAAAAGAGCGGGTTTTAAGCGCCATTTCCCATTCTTACATCACTCAATATAATGGCGTGGTTGATGATTTTTTGGCGTTACAAGAGAAAATAAATCAGCATCCAAATGTGCTTTTCACTTCGCCATATATTGAAGAATACGCCCTACTCAGCACCACAGCTGGCGCACAGGGCATTACTGTTCGGGGAATTTTGCCAAAATTAGAGATGAAAACTTCAATTATTTTAAGCAAAATGAAGTCTGGAAATGCCGCTTTGGCTAAGTCAAATATTCTCATCGGCACTGGTCTGGCGGAGAAATTAGGGGTTACGATTGGCGAAAAAGTGACCCTGCTCACGCCCACACTTGCTAATAATATTCTTGGCGTTCAGCCCCGATTTAAACGCTTTACTGTCGGCGGAATTTTTGATGCTGGAGTGGCAGAATATGATAATAATTTGGCATTTATTCAGCTCGCTCAGGCGCAAAAACTTTACTCAATGAAGGGCAAAGTCTCTGGCATTCGGCTGAGAGTTGATGATTTATTTCAGGCTAAAAAAATTACCGCTGAGGTGGTTGATGGGCTTGGAAATGATGAATATTTTGGGATGGATTGGACCCAGCAAAAGGCTAATTTTATCAAAGCTCTAAACCTTGAAAAACAGATGATTGGAATAATTTTATCGCTCATAATCGCAGTCGCAGCCTTCAATATCGTCTCAATGATGGTGATGGTGGTAGGCGACAAAAAAGCCGAAATTGCCATTCTCAGAACCATCGGAATGACGCCAAAACGCATCGTCAAAATCTTCTTTTACCAAAGCCTAATTATCGGCATTATCGGCATTATTATTGGCGTGATTTTAGGGCTGCTGCTGGCGCAAAATATTGAGGTAATTATCCAAGCCATTGAGTCAATTTTGGGCTTTAAATTTTTCCCAGATGATGTATTTTATATCAACCGATTTCCGACAGACATTCAGCTGAAAGATGTTTTGCAAGTGGGAATCGGGGCATTTATTTTAGTAGTAATAGCTTCAATTTATCCGGCAAAACGCGCCGGAAAAGTTGAAATTGCTAAGGTGTTAAATCGTGAATAATATCATCAGCGCCCAAAAAATTTGCTATCAATATGTTGACGGCGGACGCAAAACATCAATTTTATCAGGGCTAAATTTGGAGGTAAATATCGGCGAATCTGTGGCGATTTTGGGGCAATCTGGCTGCGGAAAATCAACTCTGCTAAATTTACTCGGCGGAATGGATAAGCCAAATAGTGGCAAAATTATGCTAAATAATACGCCATATAACAGCCTAAATGAAAATCAACTAACCAAACTCAGGGCGCAAAATTTAGGCTTTGTTTATCAATTTCACCACTTGCTAAAAGATTTTACTGCGCTGAAAAATGTGATGATGCCGCTGCTAATTGCCGGCGTTGAGAGCAAAATTGCACAGCAAAAATCAGGCGCATTATTACAAGCCATCGGGCTAAAAAATCAGGCTAACCACCTGCCTGCCGAGCTTTCAGGCGGCGAGCGCCAACGGGTTGCCATCGCCCGGGCGCTGATTACTCAGCCGAGCTGTTTGCTGGCTGATGAGCCGACCGGAAATTTAGATGAAAATAACGCAAATGAGGCATTAAACCTGATGATTGAGCTGAACCAAGCGCAAAATTCGGCGTTGATAATTGTAACTCATGACGAAAAAATTGCCAGCAGAATGCAGAAAGTATTAGTATTAGAAAATGGCATTTTGCAAAAATCTTAACCAAAATATTAGTAAAATCTCCCCTGTCATTCTGAACCAGCCCCCCACTCGTTCCCACGCTGTGCGTGGGAATGCATACTGTGCTTGTTAGATGAGACCCGCCCCCCACTGTCATTCTGAACTTGATTCAGAATCTCGCCTTGTAAAAAGCGGACTGCTTACTGGATGAGACCAAAGATTCGGCGCTGAATTTTCATCTGGCTTTGGCAAATGATACTCAGCTAAAATGGGCGGCGGAGTTGGCT